>NZ_LS992154.1:300000-600000 GCF_900239975.1 Chlamydia poikilotherma
GGTAGGGTGATGTTGTGCCCACGGCCTCTAGAAAAACTACGTGGTAGCGCACCTTTTTCGGAAAATGCATTTTGCCAACCACCCATAAACTCTGCGGATATAAATCCTGAAAGCTCAAGATCATGAGCAACTCTACGTGTAAGTGTGCACCATGTTAAGAACGGATGTTCTACAGATATGGAAGCATGGTACGTATTGTTATGCCAACGTCCTTTAGATTTTCGAGTTCTTTGAGTGATGGAGTTTAGGTAATTTGTTTTCATATGGTTTACTGTGTAACCATATGACGCTTCCCACGAGATGCTCGTTGCATTATTTTCTGTAGCAACGAGGAATTTTCCAAACAAAGCGACTAAACTGATTTGTTCTGTACTTTGTGCATCGTAAGGTTTGCTCTTTACTTGTCCATAAAGCTGACCAAAAGCTAGGCCTACAGAAGCATCATCAGGATAATGGATACCAATAGAGGCTTGATAACCTCCGTATCTTCCTTTAAATCCATCATGTGTCTTTTGTGAAGGATGACGGACATAGCTACCGATAGCTTTTGCAGAAATCAGAACACCTTCTTGTTCAGAAAGGAAAGTTTCTTTTAAAGCTTCTGAGAATGCTTGCGTTGCTAAGAAGGAAGTCCATAGGGTATTGGATACAAGTTCTCCACGACGTTCAGGATCTAAAACGTAGGGAGCACGGTAGGCGGGATCTGGTCTCCATATAACATAGAGAGTGCGGTTATTTGTTCCAGAAGGAATGCCGCCATTAGGTGTAGGAGCTAATAATGGTATTGTCCATGTAGATGACCATACCCCTTGATAGCCGTAATGTTGAGGAATTTCGATATTCCCGGCTGTGAAATTAGTTGTTGTCGGAGCAGCATTTCCATTACTTGTAAAAGTAACTAAGGGAATAGATAGGGAGGCTAATAGTAGAGGATTATCATAGAGATCTTCTTCATCCTCAGAAACAATATCTAAAGAACCGGATAATGTAATTGTTTTCCCGGTAGGTGTGATTACTGAAGCAGTAGAATAATTTGGGTTTAAATATGACTTCGCATCAAATCCTAGCTTCCCAATAGTGAAATTATCGGTAGTAGGCTGACCAGCTGTAGTTGTAAGCAAACTAACAGAGGCTCCAGAACCTAAAGTTAACCTTCCTTCGGTTGCAGTCAAGCCAAGAACATTGACGGTAGCGTCATTGGTGACAACCAGCTGACCATCTTCAATAATAACCTTGCCAAACAAAGAAGTTGTAGAGTTATCAGGATTTAATTTCTCTGATACGGTGAGGGTCTCTGATGTGAATTTTACTGTTCCAGAAAGCCCTGGGGAATTGATTTTAATCGTGTCTAAAGTTGTGGGATTTGTAATTGTAGGACCTTTATTTGTGATAGGGTCATGGAAGATAATATTAGATAATCCCGTAGCATTGAGAGAGGTGATTTTACCATCTCCTTCAACTTCGATAGCATTACGTGTTCCTGGGCGATTATCAAGCATATTGCCGATAAAAACCATGTCTCCAGCACTTGCTGTTAAGCTTAAAGTTGAGGCAGGAGGATTGTTAGTTTCACCAACAGTAGAAGCAACATAAATAGCTCCGCCTTTTTGTGCTCTGTTGTTGAAGAACACCATAGGACCTTTGGAAGTTATAGTAAGAGCTTTTGCACAAATAGCTCCACCATTTCTCTTGGCAGCATTTTTATTTAAATATGTAGGAGAACTAGTTGTAAGATCACATGTAGTTGCATAAATTGCCCCACCATCGTTTTCAGCAAGGTTATAATTTATGTTGCACTCACCAGTATTATTAGCAAATGTCACAGACTTTGTTGGTGCGCAAATCGCACCTCCACAACCCGCAGCTATAATTGTAGCAGGATTTGTAGGTGTTTTTGTTAGCAACCCATTTGCTGCAGTGTTTCCTGATAGGGTAATCGGTCCTGAGTTGTTCTTAAAGGTGATTTCTCCATCATAAATAGCTCCTCCACCACAAGCAGCAAAGTTTTGAGAGAAAGAGATTGCTGCAGAGTTGTTCTCGATATTACAGGTAGCATCTGTTTTATTAAGGAGAGCTGCTCCGAAGTTGCCAGAGTTGCTATGAAAGGTAATATTATCACGAATTTTCGTAATATCTAAGCTTGTTTCTGTATGAATCGCAGAACCGCAAAAGCAATTTACCGTAGTTGAAGGATTGGGACCGGTAATTTCTGTAACTACAGGAGTATAGGGAGTTCGGTTGTTTGTAACTACTACAGATCTTGAGGAAGTAACTAAGATCTTTTTTCCTGAGATAAGACCATTCTTTCCTGTAGAGACGTTTTCATTAAGAACAAGCTTAGACAGATTTGTTAATGTCAGTGCTTCTGTAGCTGAGATTAACGATGCATTATCTATTAAAGGAGCGTGACATTGCGCAAATGTTAATGAACGATTTCTTCCGAATATGGTGAAGTTTGTACTCGATCCTAAGAAAGATGAGGGGAACTTAGCTCCGTAGACATCTTCAATGAAACAATTCGAAGTCAGGTGGAAAGCTTCTCCTATATTATACAAAGGAGGCGTAAGCTTAGCTTGATTTATGGTTTGGGCAGAAACCCACACCGAGCTGCATAAGCAAGCCAAAAAGCAAAAAGAAGAAGATCTTAAAGAAAGAGGCATGCCTCAACCCTATCGTTAGTAGTATTTAGAATCGAAATTTACTTCCTACATTTATATTGTAGTTGCGTGAGGATTTACGTAGTTCGCAACTACCATGGCTAAAGATTTCAATATTATTGTTCACAGCTGTATGTGTCGATCCTTGCATCAATAAACCATGTTTATCTAGATTTGTTGCTGGCGTTTTCCAACGGAATCCGTTTGCAAGTAATAAAGTGTCACATCCTGGATTCCTTCGCCATACATCAGGAACGTAGGATACAGCTAGGCTATAAAAATCCGGATGGGAGTGAGAACGCCTATCAATTTTAAATCCACAAGGAATCGCTAAGTTAATCAAACGAGACGAACAGAAGGATCGTGCTTCTGCGAGTTTTTCTCTAAAGGATCCATGTTCAGCATAGCCAAGTTGAACATTCACAAAAGGAACGAATTGATTTAGATGTAATTTAGTAGTTTGCAAAACAATAGGTAAGCTTCCACCTACTTCTCCTAACCAGCAATTATTATCCCAATTGCCATCTTCTTCAGGAATGAAGGTATAGCGTGTTTTCATATCTTCGTTAGTATGACTGTAGTTAATTCTTGCAGCAAAGGATGTGAAGATAGTGTTGGTTAATGGATGTTTTATTGATAGGTAGGCGCTACCGACTATGGCTTGTGATTTTGTTGTAGAGACTACGTAGTCTTTAGATTTACCGAATACCTGGGAGAAGGCTATTCCAAATACAGAATCAGAAATTGTTTGTGAATTTCCTCCAATAACGTAACCACCACTAATACGACGGAAACCATGAGATACGCTATTGCGATCATGGTGGAAGACATTAGAAAGACCAGCTACCCATAATCCCTTACCGTAGCCAAAGCCGTCACAGCTTGCTGTGGCTAGGGCATTCATAGAGCGGAGGTCTATGAAAGCTCCCCATAAGCTATTAGGAACTAAAGATGCTTGACGTTCAGGACTGGGAATAAATCCTGTTTTTGTCCAAGTAGCTTGTAGGGTTTTCTTTTTAAGATCAGTTCCATTATCCCATGAAAGTTTCCAATGACCTTGATAACCGTATTGAGGCTCTGCATCTCCTCTAGGATTGAGTTGAAGAGCACCTTCTGTTATTTTACTATCATCTTTTGTGCTAAGAGAGAGAAGCTTGACAGTGACAGAATCTTTATTGAAGAGGTCGTGATTTTCGTAAGCAGTTCCTGAGAGATCATCTAAGGATATATATCCTGTTAATGTGATAGTGCCGTTCGTACCTTTTACATCAATTTTTGCTCCTTCACCAGTTTCTACAAGTGAGCTAACATTGATATGAAGATCTTGGATTGAAATAGATCCACTATTAGCAGTTGGAGTGCCTCCTCCCCCGGGTGCTGCACCACTTGCAGAGTTCTCAGTAGTTGCAAGAGTAGTTCCATTATCCATTAAGAGAATAGAATCTGCTTCTTGTTCAAAGGAAATAACAGACAGACTTGCTTTATCGGCTAAAACAAGTTTCCCGCCGCCTAGAATCACTTTTTGATAAATAGTTGATTCAAAATTAGTTGTGGTATTCGCGCTTTGACTATCTACATGGGCTCCGGAGAATAGCACGGTTCCGACATAGTTTGTGTAAGGAGTCGTGGATGTTCTATCTTGATTGATAATTAGTTTCTTATCATCGCTATGAGCTGCATCTGGAATATTAGTCACAATAGGATCATAAAAACAGAGCTTATGATCACCAGAAGCTGCTAGCAACTTAATGGTTGCTCCCTTTTCTAAGGTGACGGCGTTTCTAGTGATGGTACCGGCATCATTTTTTAGATTTTCATAGAAAATCATATCACCGTAATCAGCAGATAAACTTAGTTCTCCAACATTAGGAATATAGATAGCTCCGCCATCTTTTGCGATGTTGTTTGTAAACACCGTTTTCCCTGAGGAAGTAATGCTGACTTTTTCTCCGTAAATAGCTCCACCTGCAGTTGCAGCGAAGTTATTGGCGAAGAAGATTTCGTTTTGATTGCTTATAGTTAATCCTGTGAATGCAGGGCTATTCGCTGGAGGAGGAGGGGGATTTGCTGTTTGCTGTGTGCAATAAATAGCTCCACCTTGTCCTAATACTTCATTATTATTAGCAACTTCAGGAGATGCAGAGTTATTCTGCATAAGCAATTGTGCGTTATTTGTGAAGTCGATGTTCCCTTTTGAATAAATAGCTCCGCCAGATTTTGCATTATTCGCATCAAATTGTATGCTACCGTTTCCTGAGAAACTACTGACAGTATTCACAGGGCCGTTTGGAGGTGTTGTAGGATCAACTGAATGAATAGCACCGCCTAGCTTTTCAGCAGAGTTAGATCTGAAAAGAATCGAAGGGCATTGTGTAACATCTAGACTTTGAGATGCACCGATAGCTCCGCCGTTTGCACCGACGTTGCTAAGAAACTGCAGGGATTTTTTAATATTGCTAATTCCTACTATTTGTGCCCATAGAGCACCACCGTTGTCTGCAGCACTGTTATTTTTAAATAGCAGATTCTGAATATTTTGTAGAAATACAGGAGCTTTGGAGTATAACGCCCCACCTTTTGGGTTAACTGTAGTGTTTGGAGGTGTAGTGCGAGCCATCAGGGCTATGCAGTTAGAAAAGGACAGGGTATGCATCCCCGTAATCGTATAAGAGAACGATTCGGGAGTTGTTGCCGGAATAGAGCTTAAGGCAGCACCGTTTACCGAAGTGCGAAGGTTTGTAAATGTTAGATTATGGTTTTTACCCACAATTGTCATGGACCCAGCGGAGTTGAAAAAGCAACTTGAAGGTGTTGCTACCATTGAGTTGTCAAGATTTAAAAGATTCAAATTTCCTGACAATATCGCCGTGGTTCCCTCAGCATTTGATGTGATCGTATAGGGAAACATGTCTCTAAGATTACCGTCATAAGTTCCATTAGGAACTACAATTTCCAAAGAGAAGGCTTGGAATGAACAAGGAAGTGTTAGCGTTGTTGAAATTAGGAACTTACGAAGAGACGCTTTCATTTGCTCAAGAGGATGCAACAAGATTGATTTTGCTAATAAATAAAAAGTATTAAAAGATCAATAGGATAGGAAAGCGTTTAAATGAAAAATACCTATCATTAAAAGCTTTATCTTGTTTGATAATCTGTTGTGTGGATGGGAGTTTTTGTTGATTTTCTCTCTGTGATGACAATCATTATATGAGAGATTTCTCGAATATGTTGCAAATTGAACATAGAAGAAATTCAGAATTTTTTTACAAAAAGGGTTTCTGAATTTCTTACGATGCCATGTCTTAAAATAGGAACTGACTGCCGATATCTCCCGAATAATATTGTGAAGATTTGCGTATCTCTGCGCAACATTTTGAAAATAGCGTAATATTATCTAAGATTGCACAATGCATAGACAATTGTGCTGCTAGTGCTTGCCTTGAGAGATTTGTTCCTGAAGTTTTCCATGTAGCAAAAGGTGCATAGGTGGAGGTAATTGTAGAACATGGATTTTGGCGGAATAGATCTGCAATGAAGGCTAGAGATGTTGAATAGAAAATAGGCCAGCGCGAATTATGTCCTTCCAAACGCACGCCGATAGGTAGGGAGACATTGCCTAATTTACTGCTGGTAATTTCATGTTTTTTCTCTCCCTCTTCTTTAAATTTCCTTTGATAAGCATAGACACCTTGAAGATTCATAAAAGGAAGAATCTGATGGAAGATATTATGCTCTTCATGGAAATCAAAAGATAGAGAAGATCCTAATTCAGCACCTACACAATGGGTATTCCAATACCCGTGGGTAATTTCTGAAGATTTTCGTGTTATCGTGAGTTTGTTTTTACTATGGCTGTAGGTTGCTTGAACATTTAAAATTAGAGGAAGATCAGAAGAAATCTTCGATAAAAATTCAGGACGAATAAATAGGTTGCCTAGAGACCAATTTAGTATAGGTTTTATAGATGTACTATGCTGAAGGTAAAGAGATCCTGCGAGGATATTTTCACGATTTTTTGCTAAAGAGGCATCTTTAGATACCCCGAACATCTGGAAAAAGCCTATGCTAAGAATATCTTTAGAGGGAGTTTGTTGTGATAGTCCTAAAGCATAACCCCCACTAGCATGACGGAAGCCACGATTATCTTTATGATGATCTTTATGGAAATAGTTAGAAACTTCTGAAATCCATAGTCCATTGCGGTATAGGCTGCCATCGGAAATGGTATCCATAAGGTTATGGATACCACGAATGTCTACAAAAGCGTTCCATAGGCTATTGGGCACTAGGGAATTTCCCTGAGAGTCAATAAGACGAGGTCGGTAATGTTTTGGAGTCCAGACAAGGTGAGCAATTTTTTCTGCATTCGTTCTTGAACGTGTATTTATTGGTCTCGGTGCTTTTTCTAACCATTCGAGCTTCCAAGATCCTTGATATCCGTAAGGATCTGTTGGAACATGCAGATGATCTATTTTTATACGTGTATCGTCTAATTCTGCACTTTCAATTTTAACTAAGGGAATTCTTGTGGAATTCGCTAATTCTATATTTTCGTAAAAATCTTCATCTTGAATATCGATATTGATTGATCCTGAAAAGGACAGTTTTTTATCTCTTGATAAGAGTGAAATTTGTCCAGGTTCTCGATACGATAACGAACGGAATTTAATTTTTGAGTTTTGTGGTTGAGGATCTAGATGATTCAATTTTACAGGAACAGTGATATTTAAGAATTCAGCATTTTGCTTCACTCTAAGCATTGTGCTTTGATCTAGAATAAACGTTGTATTGGGACGTTGAATGAAATTAAAAATTGAAAGAATTGCTCCTGAACTTAAGTTTAGAGTGCCTCCTGCTAATATCATGTCTTGTGAAATCCTAGACATGTTTATAGAAGCTAAAGAGGAGCATGACCCAACGCATTCTCCAGATGAGAATAAAACCGTCCCCTTGTATATGTTTCCATCTGTTATTTGATTAATTAGCAGAGGAATATCGGAGGGAGAAGTTGATGTAATGGCATCATAGAATTTAACATGTCTTCCTTCTCTAGCTCCTATATAGCTAATAAAAGCATCATTTTCTAAATGAATGGCATTTTTTTCGAGGTGACTACCTCTTATTGTGGTATTTCCTGTGAAGGTAATATCTCCTTCTTCGGCAAATAGAGAAAGCTCTCCGTTAGGAGCGATGGCGATAGCTCCGCCACCAGGTCGCGAATTTACATCCCCCGCAGCTGTATTATTCATGAAATTAGTAGGGCCCATAGCTGTTAGATACATTTGCTTAGCGTAGATCGCCCCGCCACCGTTTACAGACACGTTATTAGAGAAGGTGATTTTCCGATTTCCATAAAATGATAATGAGGATGTTGTTTTTGATCCCGGATTAGGTATACAACAAATCGCTCCTCCCTTATCTGATGAGTAACATCCTGTAAAGAGGATCTCGTCATTGGATCTAAACATTAAAGATCCTTTAGAGCTGATTACACTTTTCCCTTTTTTTGAGCTGGTTGGTTCTAAAAATTTCAATTTAGAGAAACACGACATAGTAAAGAAAGTATCTGCAGAATTAAGAATCATCTTACCTTCAGTTGTGGTAGTGATTTTATTAAATGTTAAACTGCGGTTATTTCCGTTAAAAAGAAGATCTCCCTTGGTGTTTTTAAAACAGCTAGTATTTGCAGGTTTGGTAATCGCAACATTTTGTATCAAAATGTCGTCGGATAAAATATAGGTAGTTCCTTCTTCAGTGTCTGAAGTTTTAATCGAAAAAGCCGCGTTATTTATGCCGTCAAAATTATCCGCAGAGGTGAGTGTCTTTAACACAGCAGAGTATGCTGGTGAAAAACACAAACAAGACATAGCACAGCAGCAAAAAATCCATGGATTAGGTCTTTGCGTCATATGTTATTTCAAAAGTATATTTTCAGAATGTTTTTTTGCTTAGGGGAGGGAAATGAGAAAAAGCCTTTCCTCACATAGAAAAATTTCTGAAATTAATCAAGATCAATAAGGGATGTTTTCCTAAAGATATTTATATCTAAAGGACTAGGGAAAATAGATTTTTTCGTGAATGTATTTCCCCTGCACTATAGAGCAGGGGAAATCCTTCAGAAATGGATAGAGCTACCAGCATTAGCGTGATAGCTTCTTGCAGATTTACGTAGTTCGATACTTCCTTGAGCAAATAGCTGGATATAGGAGGTTGGGGCATAATCTCCACCAGCTTGGAATCTTGCTGCATGTCTTTCTAGATTTGTAGCAGTTGTTATCCATGGTGTGGTAACAACATTCGTTACAATTGGTGTTGTTGTATTTTTAGGATTGTGACGGTAAGCATCGCCCACATAAGCTGCAGAAAGTTCGTAATGGAGATTTTTAGATGCAGAATCTCCATAAACTTTCAGTCCTAAAGGTATAGAGATATTTGTCAAATGGGTGTGATCAAAAGCTCTACGTCTTAAGCCTTTTTCATGGAATCCTTTTTGGTATACGTAGACATTTTGTACTTTTACAAATGGTGACGCCATTTGGATAACGCCATCTTTACTCTGTATAGGAATAGCTATAGATGTAGCGATATCTCCAGAATAACAATGGTTTTCCCAAGAGCTATTTGTTTGTGTAGCATCGGGATATTTTATTTTCATGGAGTTGTCTCCATAAAAATAACCAAATTGTGCTTGGAAGGTTACTGGGAAATCATTGGTTATCTGTTTTAAAATTTTTGGTCTGAATACAGAGGTTCCTGCAAGGAGTTTTAAAATAGGTAATAGCTCTGTGTCGTATTGTGTATATAAAGATCCTGAAAGAATTTTCTCATGAATTCTTGCTCCTGCGTAATCTTTCGCTCTTCCAAATAGTTGGCAAAAACCAAAGTTGAATTTAAAACCATGGAGGGATTGAGAGGTTGCTCCTACGGCATAGCCTGAGCTGAAATTTCTGAACTTGCGATTCTTATCTGTTTTCTTGCCTTTTAAGAAGTTAGATAATCCTGCACCCCAGATGTCTTTGCCTTGAGCAGAATTTGCTTCTCCTTCAATTAAACGTTGGATAGCGGCAACATCAGAAACCATTCCCCATAAGCTATTAGGAACTAAAGAGGTGTAGCTTTTTGTATCTCCAGCAGTAGGGAGGTAACCTTGCGGTTGCCAACCTAAAGTCGCTACTTTTTCTTTGGCAGTTCCAGATCCTTGAGGAACATCTGCCCAGGTCAATTGCCATATACCCTGATAACCTGGATGTGAGGGGATAGCTTGATTAGGTGTGTTAGGACTATTTTCAAGTGTGATAGTTCCACCGTTTGTGGATAACTTTATAAATTCTCGATCTAATTGCTTAGCAAGATCTGGATTTTCATAAAATGTAGGATCAGAAACAGCAAGTGTGATAGCTCCTGTAACTTTTACAGTTCCAGTGCTTCTCGTAGTGCTAACTCTTGCAAAATCTGGTGAATTTACATCAGTAACACTCACCCATAAGTTTTTTAATTCTATACTTTCTGAAGCCTGTAGTTGTGTATTTTGTTCTAGTAGTACTACAGAATTATTATCCGTCTGTGTGAAAGATTTTGCAGAAAATAAAACTCCATCTTCTAAAATAAAAGTCCCGCCAGCTAATTCTACAGGTTGTTTTAAGCTGTTGGCAGTAGTTAATAATTTAGTCTGCGGAGCATTTTGTTGTTTACCCGAGAAGATTATAGTACCTTCATAAAGTCTAGGTGCTGTTGGAAGCACAGTAGCAGATCTAATTGTGATTGGAGCAGAAGATGAGCCCCCAGAAGGTGGTGATAATGGAGCATTGATTGTCAATTTGCTTGTGGAGTCAGCTAAATCATTTGATGTAATTGGGTCGTAGAAAATGATCGATTGGCCTTTTAAAGCACATAAGTGTTCGATCTTAGCTTTGGCTCCAATATCTATAGCATTTGGGGTTCCCTTTGCTATATTGCCTTCAAAGATAATATCTCCCAATTCGGCTATTAAAGAGATACTGCCATCTTCAGAAATGGCAATGGCTCCACCGTTCTCTTTGGCTGTGTTATTAGTAAATAAAGTCCGGCCCTTGGAAGTAATAACCAGGCTTTGTGCGTAAATTGCCCCTCCATTTTTTTCTGACGAGTTACCTAAAAATGTTAGACTATCGTTACCACCGAAGGTGAATGTGTTTTGAGCTTTAGGTAGCCCACCAGTACCAGGAGGTGGTGTAGGTGGTGGACTAGGAGGTGGGGGCGGTGGAGGAACAGGTGCTACTTTATAACAAACTGCTCCACCATTTTCTATGGAATGGTTGTTTGAAAATATAACGTGTCCATTATTAATTATCTGTAGATCAGAACCTTCACAATAAATTGCCCCCTTACCATCCGTCACAGTAGATCCTGGAGAATTTGAGAAAGTAAGATTAGTGAGATTGGTTAACTGTAATATTTTACCAGCTGCGGTGTTGCTAATGGCAGCACCCTGTGCAGTGAGGGAGATATTTTCAAATGTAAGTGAGCCGTTATCTCCTGAGAAATTTAGGTCCCCAGCAGTATTTTTAAAGCAATTTCCATCAGCGCTTGATGAACTAGAAGAACTTGCTGTGGTGACTAAAGTAATATTCTTAAAAGATACATCGGCATTTACACTGTAAGTTGTTCCCGCAGCATTACTCGATGACTTAGTGGTAAATGGTTGAGTATCTTTGTCCCCATCAAAACTTTGATTTAGCTCAGTATTTGTCTTCAATGCTGGGGTGGAAGTGTTTGTCGGTTTTCCTGGTGAAGGAGACGTTGAGGCGTTTTCAGCAAATGCTATGTGGGTGGATAGCAAGGACGACGAGAGTAAAAACCCATAAACAGAGAGTTTCATGAAGGTATCTTGGGTTATGAGGGACTGTCTCGCGAAATAGATAAAAAAATAAAAAAATTCAAGCTTATCAGAGAGAGTTTGCTGGGAGAGTGGGAAACTTCCTGCTCTTAAAGAGCAGGAAGTAAGGGAGATCTAGAAATGTATTTTAGCACCAAAATCATAGTTATAACTATGAGATGAGGAGCGTAGTTCACAGTTGCCTTCTGCGAAAATTTCGATGTTTGGTCTAACAGCAAATCTTCCAGAACCTTGAATAACCACAGCTTTGGTATCTAAGTTGGTAGCTTGTGTAGCCCAAGGAGCTAAGCCTCCAATTAGAAATAGTGTCATACTTTCAGGATCGATGCGAAATACATCATGAACATACATAGCGGATAGATCATAGGCAAGTAGTTCTCTAGGACATACTCCATGGATCTTAATCCCTAGGGGAAGAGCTAGATTAGCTAGATATGTACTCGAGAATAAGCAGCGACGTAGCCCTTCTTCTGTAAATTTTCTTTGTTCAGAATATACGCCTTGGAGTTTGACAAATGGAGATATGTTCTTAAGTATGGAGGGACATTTGCTCAAAGTATAGACAAATGTTGATCCTAGTTCTGCAGCTAAGGAATAGTTAGACCACATTCCTGTTGTTGTTGTTGTGTCTGCGTGATTTATTTTAAGGTGATTGTTGCTATGGCTATAACTTAGCTGAGCATTCACAATAACAGGGATAGACGGAGATGCTTGAAGTTCAGGAGGGCAATCTGTAGATCCCCCACAAAGGAAGCGCAGCATAGGTAGCGAGCCTATATGATGTGCATAAAAAGATCCTGAAAGTGTTTGATGATCTACTTGACCATTAGCGTCGTCTCTATCTTTGCCAAATAGCTGGGAAAATGCTGCTGAAAATACATTATCTGATAACGTATGTTTATTCATACCAATGACATAGCCGGTATTGTTATGTTGGAAGACATAATTTTTTTCAGAGCTATTAGAATGTAGGAAGTTTTTAATTCCAGCGGCCCAGAATCCTTCAGAGCATAGAGAATTTGTAGCTAAAGATTCTACAGTTCTCTCTAAATTGCGGATATCTGAGAAATTTCCCCATAGAGTGTTCACCACTAAAGGAGTGGTGATTTCTTGAGCTCCTCCAAAAGGAATGTAGCCTGTAGGTCTCCAATGTACGGTTGCTGTTTTTGTCCCTAAAGTTGTAACGCCTGCATTTGTAGAACCTGGAACCGTTTTCCAATCTATAGTCCAATCACCTTGATATCCACGATGGGAAGCGATATTTTTCCTAACAGCTTGGGGGATATCTACTAAGGTAATCTTTGTTATATCTTTATCAGCAAGTACTAGGAGTTCTTGATCTACATTATGAGCAAGAGATTGATTATCATAGAAGGTTTCCTGATCTGAGAAGATCCCTAAAGGGCCTTTGACCGTGACGGTATGAGCATTCCCTGATGTAGAGATATTTGCTGCTGTAGGATTTTTGAAATCATCAAGACGTAACCAAAGTTCTTTAATATCTAGATTTTCTTTTGTTTCTATACTGGATGTTTGGTCTAGGATAACTTTAGATCCTGCAGTTTGTGTTAGAGATTTAGCTTCTAGGTGTGCGCCTTTTTCTAAAACCAAAGATCCTGAGGATAGCGTTAACGGCTGTGTGAATTTAGAAATGTGCTTCATTTTTTTGTGAGGACTTTTTATATATCTTCCTGAAAAGATAATAGATCCTGTGTAGGTTGTTCCGCCGTCAGCTTTATTAATTTCTAAATTATCAGCGGCGGTTCCTTCAACAACCACAGGATCATAGAATAGAATAGACTGAGATTCTTTAGCTTCTAGCTTTAAAAATTTCCCGTTAGCTCCTACGTGAATAGCATTATTTACCTTATTCCCTGCGTCAGTAATGGTATTTCCTTTAAAGATAATACTTCCATCATCTGCAGATAGGCTAATCTCTCCAGCTCCCACAATGGAAATCGCCCCGCCTTTTTGCGTGGCATGATTATTTTCGAATAGGGTAGCTCCGCCAGCTTTAAGGACAAGTTTCTCAGCGTAAATAGCACCTCCTGTGGTTGCTGAGGAGTTATTTCTAAATATCATAGATTCATTTTTTTCAAGAGTTAGCGTTGCTGCTGTTGCTCCTGTTTTTGCACAATGGATAGCTCCGCCTGCTGCTGTAGAGTGGTTTGTATCAAAAGTTAACTTCTTATTTTCTTTGATAGTTGTTGCTGCCACACTATAAATAGCCGCATTTCCTGTGGTTGCTTTTGGGGCAGCAATAAAGGATAAGATGTTAAATCCTGACATTGTAAGTGTTTTCGCATCAGTATTGTTACTGATAGCAGCTCCTTGAGCTGTGGAAATGATATCTTCGAATATTAAGGAGTGGTTAGCTCCTGTGAAGGTGATATCCCCCGTAGAATTTTTAAAGCAACTTGTATTTGCTGGTGTTGTTGATTTAACATGTTGGATAATTATATCACCAGTGAGTGTATAGTTAGTTCCTCCAGCGGCTGTTGTTTGTTTGGGAGTAAGTTGCCCAGTTCCTGTAGAACCATCGAAACTCGTCGAAGATGGTAAATTGTCAGCATTTGCATGATTATGAAATGCTATAGATGCGGTAAAAGATGAAAAGATTAAAAACCCGTAGAGAGAGTTTTTCATAGTACATTCCCTGTTGTTTTATAGGAAAAAATGTTTTCTGCTTTTAAGAGTAGGCATAACCGTAGCAGTTATGCCTACTCGAAAAATCAGATGAGTTCAGTATCAATGGGTGTTACAAGTAAAATCCCTGATAGCAGGGATTTATACTGTTTAAAAGTGCACCCTGCTGCCAAAATCCATAGTGTAGCTATAGGAGGAACGTCGAAATTCTACGGTTCCTTGAGCAAAGATATTGATGTGTGATGTAAGGGAGAGGTTCCCCGATCCTTGCAACAGAGCAGCTTGTTTACCAAGATTTGTCGCTGTTGTTGTCCAGGGGAGTAGGCCTCCGGAGATTAATGAAGTCACACTCTCAGGATTGCAACGATATAGATCAGCAATATACATCCCAGTGAGTTCATAAGAGAGACGATGTAGTGATTGTCCTTGGATTTTTAGACCAATTGGCAATGAGAGATTTTTTAAATTACTATTACTAAAAGAGCGTCGTTTTATTCCTTGTTCTTGAAATTGCACTTGATGTGCATAAATCCAATGCAATTTAATAAATGGAGAGACGTATTGGAAAAATGTATGGGAGACATCCAAAGCAAACGGTAAAGAGCTTCCAATCTGGGCAGAATACCCATAGGTATTCCATGAACTTGTTGTTTGTGTGCGATCAGAGTATTTTACTGTCATATGATTTCTACCATAGCTATAGCTTATGAGAGCATCAAAGTTGATGGGAAAATCTTTGGAGATTTTCAGTAAGAATCTCGGTTTATATGTTGATGTTCCTGAAAGGAATCGCATAATGGGGAGTAAGTATCTAGAATGCTGAGCATAAAAAGACCCTGAAAAGAATTTATCTTTAGATCTTGAAGATCCAAAGTCTTTAGATCTTCCAAATAGCTGACAGATTCCTATGCTAAATATATCATTTTGAGGAGTATGTATTTTTCCTCCTGCAATGTATCCCGAACTCTTATGACGAAATCCATGGTTATTATCAGTGGAGCCTTTGCGGACAGAATTAGTAAGTGATGAAATCCAAAGGTTATTGCCTGATGATTGAGCGTTGGTTTCTATAGCTTGTTGAGCAAAGCGTGTATCTAAGAAGAGATTCCATAAGCTATTAGGAACTAAGGAGGAGGTAAACTCTCCGGTTCCCCCTACAAAAGGAATATATCCAGAGGGTTTCCAAACTAAGGACATCTTTTTATTAGGTTGTAATGCAACGTTACCAATGACAATTTCGGGTTGTTCTTCCCAAGAAATCGTCCATTTCCCTTGGTATCCACGATGAGTTTTCATTGTGATCATAGGAGTTTCAGGAATGTCATCAATAATGATATTGTCTAAACGTTGTGCGCCAACATTTAAACATTCGAAAGATAACGTGTTGGCCAAAGCTTCCTGATTGTAAAAGATCTCATCATCGATATGCATGACTAAGGGACCACGGATATCAATAGCAGCAGCATCCGCAGTTGCAGTTAGTATTGCAGGAGCCTTTACTATATCTGTAAGATCTAAATGAAGATTTTTTATCGAGATATTATTGGTGGTTTGTAACTTAGTTCCTGGGAACATCAAGAGTAGGGAATTTGGATTTTGCTCGAAAGATTTAGCTTTTACATATACTTCTTCTTTTAAGATTAGAGATCCTGCTGCCAAAGTGAGATCTTGAGAGAATGATGTGAGTTTAGAAATGGGTGAATCTATATAAGATTCTCCTAAGGCAAATACAATTGTCCCTTCATAAGGAGTAGCGCCATTTGGGGCATTGATAATTAAGCGATCAGCTATATCTCCTGTAGTGGTAATCGGGTCATAGAAATATATAGACTTATTCTTAGCGGCACGTAGCTGAAGAAACTTTGCTCCATCTTCTAGATGAATAGCGTTACGAATGATTTGATTGTTTTTTAATGCAATATTTCTTTCAAAAGTCAGATCTCCCTTATCTGCAGATAGGCTAATTTCTCCATTTGCGGCAATGTTAATAGCTCCGCCATTATCTCTAGTAACATTAGCTTGAAATAAGGTGTTTCCTCCAGTAGATAGGAGCATTTTTTCTGCATAAATTGCTCCTCCAGAAGCTGAGGATAAATTACCTAAAAAGATAAGCTCGCCATTATTTTGTATTGTTAGTGTAGGTGATGTTGCACCTGCAGAGGTGCTTTTTTCGCAACAAATAACACTCCCGTTCCCTGAAGATTTATTATATCCAAAGCTGCCTTCAAGATTGTTCTCCATTAACATGGAGCTATTTGAATAAATCGCCCCGTTCCCTGTTTCTTCTCTAGGGCACATATGGAAAATTAATCTCAAACATCCCGATATGGTGAGAGTCTTAGCATCTGCAGTAGTGCTAATGGCAGCACCTTTTGCTGTTGATACGATATTATTGAAATAGAAAAGTCGACGGTTCCCCGTAAAGGTAAGGTCTCCATCAGAATTAGCAAAGCAGCTTGTGTTTGCTGGATTTAAATTGCTTACATTTAAAAAGGAAATCGGGTTAGTTAGACTGTATGTAGTTCCGTCAGCATTATCTGTTTGTTTAATATTGAAAGTTTCACTAGAGGAGCCGTTGAATCCAGATGCAATGTTGACAGTATCGGCGTCTGCAAGAAGTTCGGTAGCAATGGATAAGGCAAAAGAGGAAAACAGTAAAACCCCATAAATAGAGTTTTTCATTAGTATTCCCTGCATATTTTGCGGCTCTATATGACATAGGTGAAAGCCGAAAATAAAGCAAGAGTTGCTACATATTGATGTGGAAAATACGGGGAATATTCCCTGCTTAATCTAAGCAGGGAATATAAAAAATCTTAGAAGCGGACTTTTCCACCAAGATCAAAGTTGTAGCTATATGCAGATCCACGAAGATCGAATCCACCGTGTCCAAATAACTCTACATGTTCTGAATAGGTAAAGTTATTAGCAGCACGAATTACAAAAGCATGCCGAGCTAAGTTGACGGCTTTTGTTTCCCAAGCAGCTCCTGTAACAACTAGAGAAGTTGCACAGTGGGGATTATCCCTATAGACATCTGGAGAATAGGCAAGTGTAAGATCGAAAGTATCTTTGTTATTTGAAGATACATTTTCAAACTTCACTCCGATAGGTAAAGCTAAGTTCACAAGATGGTTATTTTCAAA
The DNA here is from genome assembly GCF_900239975.1 of Chlamydia poikilotherma. NCBI lineage: Bacteria > Pseudomonadati > Chlamydiota > Chlamydiia > Chlamydiales > Chlamydiaceae > Chlamydia > Chlamydia poikilotherma. The sequence continues at coordinate 317,325 of NZ_LS992154.1, forward strand.
AGAACGTCCTTCACTTGTAGGTTCTTGGAAACTCTCCTGCTCACCATAGATCATTTGTACCTTCATGAAAGGAACAAATTTCTCAAAGATGTAGGAATCAGGAAGCTCCATAGGGAAGCTTCCGCTAATCTCACCAGCAAAACAGTTAGTTCCCCAGCTACCTTTAACCTCTGGATATGTAAGAGGCTTAGGAGAATAATGCTTTGTGTAGCGTGTTTTCATATCATTTTCAGCATGGCTGTAGCTAAACACTACATTGAAAATCATGGGAATACTTTCAGGGAATTTTGCTAAGAATGAAGAGGGGAATTTCGAGCCTGCTTTAATAAAGTAGGCTTGAGGATGTAGCATATGAAAATGTTCAAAGAACAAGGAACCCGCATACACATGCGTACGGTTTTTAGATACTACATAATCTTTATCATGATCAAATAGCTGACAAAAAGCTAAAGAAAATAGATCTTCGGTTGGTGTTTGTACGTTAGCACCTACAGCATAGCCAAAACCAACGTGACGATATTTCTTGCTTGTTGTTTTTTTTTTTCTGTGTAGGAAGTCTGTAATAGCAGCTCCCCAAAGACCACGTTCGTGTTCTAAACCTGTAGCGCTTATGCTCATTAACTGATGCAACGCGCGCATGTCCGTGAAAGCTCCCCATAATGTATTAGGAACTAGTTGAGCTTGACGTTCAGGGTTGGGAAGGTAACCTGTTTCTGTCCAGGTTAGAGTGGCTTTTTGTTCGTTAGTTCCTGCTCCTTGTTGCCAAGTTGTTGTCCAATTGCCCTGGTAACCATAGTGAGCTGAAGGCGTATAGGGAACAGCAGGGATAGCGGGTGCGGTTACAGGCGTACCTGTGGGACCCTCTAGTGTTATGGTATTTGCAAAATTATGAGTTTTAGCAAATACGGGATATTCGTAACCGTTGCCATCTTCATCAACGAAGCTTACGGCATTAACTGTAAGAGCCTGACCGGTTGTTTGCGAATGGACTTTAGCGGTAGAGGAAGCAGTAACCCCCCCCCCCCCCAAAAGAGGCAACGTTGATGCTAAGATTTGGCAAGGTGATGGTTTCTCCATCGGCGTTTGGGGTTTGTAGGGTGGTGCCTACATCCATAATGACAACAGAGCCGGCTGTTTGAGTGAAAGATTTTGCTTCTAAAGTGACGCCATCTTTAAGAATAAGAGAGCCAGAAGATAATGTGACAGGTTGTTTGAATGAGGATTTTAAGTTGTCCGCTATTGCTTTTTCTGTGGGAGAGAGAGTTTCTCCTGAGAAAACAATTTTTCCATTATAGTTAGTTAAATTCTCAGTTTTATTAATTTCTAGTCGTGTAGTTGTTTCTCCATTGTTGGCTATAGGATCATAGAAGAAAATGCCGAACCCATCTTTAGCGCTTAATTTTGTGAATTTACCATTTGTTCCGAGATCTATGGCATTTCTTTTTGTACTAGATCCTGTAGTGACTGCCGTATTGCCATCAAAGATGATGTCTCCCAAATTTGCTGTTAGGCTGCACTCACCGCTTGTGTCTAGATAAATAGCCCCGCCTTTTGGATCAGCAGCGCTAACAGAATTATTTGTGAATATGGTTGTCCCACCAGAAGAGATAGTTAGTTTATCGGCACAAATAGCCCCGCCACTAGTCGTCGATGAATTTTCTGAGAAGACTAGCTGTTGGTTTCCTTCTAATTTTAGTTCAGGTGTAGTTCCACCATTTCTGCAATAGATAGCTCCCCCTGAAGAATCAGCGGTTCCTGTGGTTGTATTTTTTGAAAATACGACTCTATTGTTATTAGAAATTGTGGTGGTTGAATTCGAATGAATAGCCCCGCCGTGTTTTGCAGAAGTATTCCCAGAAAAACTAACGATTCCTGAATTGCCTTCAATAGAACTGGCTCCTGAGGCTTCTACTGCACCACCATTATCTGTAGATTTATTCTCTATAAAATTAGCGGTTCCAGAAGTTCCTTTTAATGTGAGTCCTTTACAAGAAATTGCCCCACCAGCGGCTGAAGAACAATTCTTTTTAAATAGAATATTGAAGTCATTGTCAAAAGTTGTTGTTCCTGAGGATGTAATGGCTCCTTTTCCTGTTGTTTCTGGTGGACAGGATGAGCATGAAAACAATGAAAAACCTGAAATAGATAAGGTTTTGTCATTAGTACTAACATTAATAGCCCCAGGCTTTGTTGTGTTGTTAATATTCTCAAAGCAAAGAGAGAACCCTTTACCTATAAATGCTAGGTCTCCTGCTGTTTGAGAAAAACAGCTATTTGTTAAAGCCGTTGGGGTGCCAGCATTAGCAATACATACGTCACCCTCGCACGTATAATTAGTGCCATCGGCGTGATTAGTTTCTTTAGGTGTAAATGTATTATTTCCAGCAGTATTTCCATTAAAACTATCTGCTGAAGTTAATTTTTCTTCTGTTGCTTGAGCAAAACTCAGTGAGGTCGAGGCAATTAACCCCGAAGATATTAAGAACCAGTAGACTGGGTATTTCATATTTCATGCTCTGGGTGATTTGAGATAGTCTAAAACGATCACAAAAACATTTAAAAGTCAAGAGGAGCGCAAGGGCATTCGAAGAGGCCCTGTCCCGGAATGGGACAGGGGAGGTGGATAAAATTAGAACTGGATCTTAGATCCGAGATCTACGTTGTAGGTTCGAGAAGAGCCTCTGAGTTCGAAACTGAACTGACTGAAGATTTCAAAGTTAGAAGATAGGGAAAGATGATTTCCTGCTCTTACAATGAAAGCTTGTCTTGCTAAGTTTGTTGCCTTAGTTAACCAAACAGCTGTGGTAGGGCTAACTAACAGAGAGGTTGTACAATCGGGGTTGCTTCTTACAAGATCCGGAGCATAAGCCAAAGTTAAGTTGTAAGAAGCATTATCATTGTCAGAAAATCTCTCAAACTTCACGCCGATAGGCATAGAGAGGTTTGTGAGATTACTACTCTCAAAGTATCTTCCTTCAGTGCTGCTATTTTCTTTAAAATCTTCTTGGTGAGCATGAACCAATTGGAATTTTAAGAATGGTGAGTACATATCAAATAAGGAAGAGTATTGAGATTCAATAGGCACAGTAGCTCCGAGTTCTACTCCAAAACAATCGTTATCCCAATCACCCTTTATTTCTGAGTATGTTGTTTTTGGAGGAGCATAACGTTGAGTCATGTTAGTCTTCATATCGTTAGACGTATGACTATAAGTTAACTGTGCATTGAGTACTAACGGAGCTTGAGCGCCGATAGTATTTTCTAGAAGTCTATCCCAAGCGCTCCAGAATAAAGAGTGCTGATAGTAGATAGAGCCTGCGTAGATGTTAGAAGAGTTTTTTGCAACAAGGTAATCCTTGTCTTTACCAAAGAGTTGGCAGAAAGCGGCACTAAAGATGTCTTCTGAAGGCGTTTTTGCAAATGCTCCTAGAACATATCCCGCGCTATTGTGACGGAATTTCCGTTTTGTTTCTGTTCCACTTTTATGTAAGAAGTTAGCCAGTCCTGATACCCAGAGGCCTCTTTGATAATCAGCACTATTAGCACTAACGTCCATGAGGTTTTGCATAGCCCGCACATCAGATAATGATCCCCATAATGTATTAGGGACTAAAGGTCCTTGACGTTCAGGATTGGGGTTATAGCCGGTTTGTTTCCAATCAAATGTTGCTGTTTGGATGGCATCACTATTAGATTTTGCCCATGTTACAGTCCAATTTCCTTGATATCCATAGTGGGTAGGAGGAACATAGTTAGTTAGATTGGTTGTTGGAGCTGTGATTGTGCTAGTAGTAGTTTTTGCTTCTATAGTTGTAAATGGTTTGGTTGTAGAAAAAATAGGATATTCGTAGCCATTGCCGCTAGAGTCTATTAAATTAACCTCGGTGATGGAAATAGTTTTGTTTGCTGTCGTTGTTTCAACTATAGCTGGATTAGAGGACCCCCCCCCCCCCAATGAGGCAATGTTAACCTCTAAATTGGTGAGTGCTATAGTTTCAGTAGATGCTTTTAGAGCAGTTCCTGCATCCATAACGATAGTTCCGCCAGTCTGAGTCACTTTATTTGCTGTAACAGTAACCCCCTCTTTGAGTATTAAAGAACCGGAACCTAACTTTATAGCTTGCTTGAATGAGGATTTAAGATTGTCTGGTATAGCTTGTTCTTCGGGTGTTAATTTCTCTCCGGAGAAGACAATTTGACCTGAGTAAGTTGTAGTTCCCTCAGTTTTATTCAGTTCAATTTCGTCAGTAGTTCCTGCGTCAGCAATAGGATCATAGAAGTAAATACCGAAACCCTCTTTAGCTCTCAGTTGTGTAAATTTACCTGCTGCACCTAAATTTATTGCATTTCTTTTTGTTGCGGGAGAGGCCCCAGTCGTTATTATTGTGTTGCCTTTGAAAATAATATCTCCAAGATTAGCTGTTAAGCTGCATTCCCCGTTTGTATCATGTAGACAAATAGCTCCACCCTTTGGAGAGGCATTAGTTACGGAGTTATTGGAAAATAATGTGAGACCACCTGAATTTATAGTTAGCTTATTAGTATAGATTGCTCCACCGCTAGTTGTTGCAGTATTATCTGAGAAAATTAATTGAGAATTTCCTTCAAATTTTAATAGAGCTGTATTACCTGTATTTGTACATGAAATCGCTCCGCCACTAGCTGTTGAGTAATTTTTATTAAATACTACGCTTGCATTGTTGCTAAGTGTAGCATTTCCGCCAGCTTTAATAGCTCCTGTTCCAGTTGTACCTGGAGGACAGAATGAGCATGAAAACAATGAAAAACCTGAAATAGATAAGGTTTTGTCATTACTACCAACATTAATAGCACCAGGATTTGTTCCAGCATTAATGTTGTCAAAACAAAGAGAATGACCGTTTCCTGTAAAAGTTAAGTTTCCCTGACTGTCAGAGAAACAGCTGCTTGTTAGCGGTGTTGTTTTTCCAGCATAAGCAATGCTCACATCTCCATTGCAGCTATAGATAACTCCATTAGTATCTGCTGTAGATTTTGGACTAAACTCTGCGTTTGCAGTATTTCCATTATAGCTATCAGAGGGGCCTAATGTTGCTTGCGTGGGTTGAGCGAAGCTCAATGAGGTCGAAGCAATTAACCCCGAAGATATTAAAAACCAATAGACTGGGTGTTTCATATTTTTATGCTCTGGGTGATTTGAGATTTCTTAAAACGATCACAAAAATAATTAAAAGTCAATAGAATTACAGAGAATATTTGGATAAACCCTGCCCCACAAAGGGCAGGGGAGATGAAAGGAATCAGAACCTGATCTTAGATCCGAGATCTACATTGTAGGTTCGGGAAGAGTCTCTGAGCTCAAAACTAAATTGGCTGAATATTTCGAAATTCTTGCTCAAGGACTTATAATTTCCTGCTCTTACAACGAAAGCTTGTCTTGCTAAGTTTGTTGCTGTTGTTGTCCAAATAGCTCCAGTAGGGTTGGATAGAAGAGAGATTGTACAATTAGGATTACTTCTGACAATATCAGGAACATAGGTAAGTGTTAGATTGTAAGAAGAATGATTATTTTTAGCAGATTTTTCATACCGTATTCCTATAGGCAGGGAGAGGTTTGTCAGATGACTATTTTCAAAATGTCTTCCTCTATCATTGTTGCGTTCTTTAAAGTCCTCTTGATGAGCATATACAAATTGAACTTTCATAAACGGAGCATATGTATCAAAGAAAGCGTAGCTTAATTCGATAGGTGCTGTAGCTCCGAGCTCTACTGCAATACAGTCATTTTTCCAATCGCCTTTAACTTGTGAATAAATAGTATCTTCAGGAGGAACAGTTCCAGGAGCATTTGTTTTTATCTCATTGGAAGAGTGACTATAGGTTAGTTGAGCATCAAGAACTAAGGGTACTTGTAGACCTAAAGCTCTGGTTAATAATCTCTCCCAAGCAGCAAGGGATGAGGTATGCTGATAGTAGATAGATCCTGTGTAGATATTAGCAGTATTTTTTGAGACGAGATAATCCTTATCTCGACCAAATAGCTGACCAAATGCAGCACTAAATATATCTCCCGAAGCCGTTTGATTAAATACTCCCAAGAGGTATCCAGCACTATCGTGGCGGAATCTAAGTTTTGTTGCAGTACCACTTTTATGTAGGAAGTTAGCTAATCCTGCTACCCAGAAGCCCCTAGGATAGTTGGCACCATTTGCATTAACTTCGATAAGGTTTTGAATTGCTCTTACATCTGAAAAAGCTCCCCATAATGTATTAGGAACTAAAGTTCCTCGACGTTCAGGAGAGGCAACGTAACCAGTTTTATTCCAAATTAATGTTGCGGTTTTTGTCACACCGGTTCCTGTCCAGGTCACTGTCCAGTTGCCTTGATAACCATAGTGAGCTGGTGGAACATAATTAGTCAGATTTTCTGCAGGAATATCAGGAGTGCTAGCTGTAGCTGCAGTGACTTCTATACCAGTGAAGGGTTTATCTGTGGCAAGTATGGGGTAGTCGTAACCATTACCATTATCATCAACAAAGCCGACAGAATTGATGACAACTTTTTTACCAGTTGTTGTTGCTGTAATTTTAGCAGGAGTAGCCACGCCACCATTGCCTAATGAAGCAACATTTATATAAAGATTCGTAAGGGTTATATTGTCTCCGTCTGCAGATGGTGTTTGTAATGTAGTACCCAAATCCATGATAACAGAGGAGCCTGTTGTTTGTGTGAAGGATTTAGCTTCTAAAGTTACCCCATTTTTTAGAATCAATGAACCAGAATTTAAAGATGTTTCCTGAATAAGTGTAGACTTAAGATTATTGGCGACTTTTCTTTCTTCGTCTGTTAGCTTTTCTCCAGAGAAGACAATTCTTCCGGTATAGATTGCATTCCCATCTGCTTGATTAATAGTTAATTTGGTTGTTTGCGTCCCTGATGACGTCACAGGATCATAAAAGAAAATGCCAAAGCCATCTTTAGCTCTTAGTTGAGTGAATTTCCCACCGCTACCAAGATCTATGGAATTTCTAGCAGGCGTTTGATTTGTTACTATTGTATTCCCAATAAAGGTAATATCACCAAGATTTGCGGTTAGACTGCATTCCCCATGAGTGTCTTTTAGACAAATAGCCCCACCTTTGGGTGATGAGTTATGGATAACATAATTATTAGCAAATAAAGTAGGTCCACCAGAAGTAATGGTTAACTTATCAGCATAAATAGCTCCGCCATTGTTTCCTGTTTTGTTTCCTGAGAATATGAGCTTTTTATTATTTTCCAATTTTAATTCTGCATTATTATTCGTTGCATCAGTGCAATCAATAGCTCCCCCTGAAACAGTACTTCCTGAATTATTATTTTTTGAAAAAATTATATTATTATTATTGGAAATAGTAGTAGCTCCTGTTGTGTAAAGAGCTCCACCATTTTTTGTGGATTGATTGTCTATAAAATTAGCAGTTCCAGTGACGCCTGTTAACGAGAAGGTTTTACAATTGATTGCCCCACCCTCGTCTTTGGATTGATTTTTTTTGAATAGAACATTGGCAGTATTTTCAAACTTTACTGCTCCTGCAGATTTAATAGCTCCTGCTGCTTGTGCAGCTGACCCTGGTGATGGTGGGCAGTAGGAACATGAGAATAAAGAAAATCCTGAAATAAGGAGCGTTTTGTCGGCTGTACTTACTTCAATAGCAGCAGGTTTTGGATTTCCGGTATCAGGGCTAATATTCTCAAAGCACAATTTACACCAACTACCTAAAAATGTCAGATCGCCAGTTGCTTCGGTAAAACAACTAGTTGTTAGAGGAGTTCCTTTTCCTGCATAAGCAATAGAAATGTCTCCAATACACCTGTAAATAGTTCCCGCACTATTGTTTGTGGACCATGGTATGAATGTCGCATTCGTACCATTGTTTCCATTGAAACTATTTTCTGACGTTAAGATTTCTTCTGCTGCTAAGGAAAAGCATAAAGAGGTTGAGGCTATCAACACAGAGGATAAGAACCAACAAACTGGATGTTTCATATTTTTAGATCATAGATAGATTTAGATAGACTAAAACCATCATAAAAAAATTTAAAAGTCAATGATATTGAACGGGTTGGTAGGCCCTGCCCCGTGGTGGGGCAGGGGAGGTGGAGGTGAGTTAGAACTGGATTTTTGATCCCAGGTCTATGTTGTAGGTTTTTGAGGAGCCTCTGAGTTCGAAACTGAACTGACTGAAGACTTCAAAGTTTTGGCTGAAGGAGAGGTAATTTCCTGCGCGGACTAAGAAGGCTTGTCGAGCTAGGTTTGAAGCTTTAGTTATCCAGACGGCTGTGGTAGGGCTAACTAACAGAGAGGTTGTACAATCAGGATTGCTTCTTGCGATATCTGGTGAGTAAGCCAGAATTAGGTTGTAAGAAGCGCTATCGTTAGCAGAGAATCTTTCGAATTTGACTCCAATAGGCATGGAGAGATTCATAAGGTTACTGCTCTCAAAGTATCTTCCTTCAGAGCTATTGTTTTCTTTAAAGTCTTCTTGGTGAGCATGGACAAGCTGAAGCTTCAAGAATGGTGAGTACATATCAAATAAGGAAGAGTATTGAGAATCGATAGGCACAACAGCGCCGAGTTCTACTCCGAAGCAATCGTTACCCCAATCACCCTTGATCTCTGGGTAGACGACATTTGGAGGAGCATATGTTGTAGTCATATTTGTCTTCATATCATTTGAAGCATGACTGTAGGTGAGTTGTGCATTAAGGACTAAAGGAGCTTGCGCACCGATAGTGTTTTGTAGCAGTTTATCCCAAGCGCTCCAGAAGGAGGTATGCTGATAGTAGATAGAGCCTGCGTAGATGTTGGAACTGTTTTTAGATACTAAGTAATCTTTATCCTTACCAAATAATTGGCAGAAAGCGGCACTGAAGATGTCTTCAGAAGGGGTTTGAGCGAAGGCTCCTAAGAGATACCCAGCACTATTGTGACGGAATTTCCGTTTAGTTTCTGTTCCACTTTTGTGTAAGAAGTTCGCTAATCCTGCTACCCAGAAGCCGCGTTGATAATTGGCGCCATCGACGCTAATATTCATAAGGTTTTGCATAGCCCGTACGTCGGAGAAGGCTCCCCACAATGTGTTAGGGACTAAAGGTCCTTGACGTTCAGGATTGGGGTTATAGCCGGTTTGTTTCCAATTTAGAGTAGCTGTTTGTATCGCGGCGGAGTTCCCTTGTTTCCAAGTTGTTGTCCAATTGCCTTGATAGCCATAATGAGCGGGTGGGACATAGTTAGTTAAATTAGTAGTCGGTATTGTGGCTGTTCCAGTGCCATTAGCTTTAGCTTCTATTGCTGAGAAAGGTTGTGTTGTAGAGAAAATAGGGTATTCGTAGCCGTTTCCGTTAGAATCGACTAGATTAATAGATTGGATTGTAACATTTTTGTTGGTTGTGCCAGCTGAGATTTGCGCTGGTGAAAGGGTACCCCCCCCCCCCCCCAATGAGGCGGTGTTGATCACGAGATTTGTTAAAGTGATAGCTTCACCATTGGTTGATGAGGCTTGTAGAGTTGTGCCTAAATCCATTACCACAGCACCACCTGTTTGTTCTAAGGATTTAGCTTCTACTGTTATCCCATCTTTAAGGACAAGAGACCCAGACCCTATTTTAACAGCTTGTTTGAAAGTGGATTTTAGGTTGTCAGCTACTTTTCTTTCTTCTTCAGTTAAACGTTCTCCAGAAAAGACAATTTGACCTGAGTAAGTTGTTGTTCCATCAACTTTATTGATTTCTATCTCATCAGTACCACCGTTATTGGCAATCGGGTCATAGAAAAAAATACCAAAACCTTCTTTAGCATTTAATTTCATAAATTTCCCGGCAGTACCTAGATCTATGGAATTCCTTTTCGTTGACGCGCTGCCCCCGGTTGTTATTATTTTATTTCCATCAAAGATAATGTTTCCGAGATCTGCGGTTAAGCTGCATTCACTATTTGTATCCGCTAAACATATAGCCCCACCTTTTGGAGAATTATGAGTTACGGAGTTATTAGAAAATATTGTGGTCCCTCCAGAGGTTAGTATGAACTTTTTTGTATAAATAGCCCCGCCTCCCTCTTTAGAAGTATTTCCAGAGAACAGAATCAGATCATTATTCTCTAACTTTAGATCCCCATCGCTACAGTAAATAGCCCCACCCTTTTTATCGGATGAATTTTCTATAAAATTTGCATGTCCTGATGAATTTTTAAGTGTTAGACTTTTGCAATTAATTGCACCACCTTCTGCCGTTGAACAATTTTTTTTGAAAAGTATTTTAGAGTTGTTGTCGAAAGTAGCCGTTCCGCCCGACTTAATGGCACCTTGTCCATTAGTTCCTGGGGGGCAATAAGAGCATGAAAACAATGAAAAACCTGAAATAGATAAGGTTTTATTGGCTGCACTTACTTCAATAGCAGCGGGTTTAGTTGTTGTATTAATGTTATCAAAACATAAAGAATATCCATTTCCTATAAAAGACAGATTCTCAGTTGTATCAGAGAAACAGCTCTTTGTTAATGCAGCCTTTTTTCCTGTGTAAGTAATGCATACATTTCCTTCGCAAGTATATTCAGCGCCTGTAGTTGTTTCTTTGGTTTTGAACTCCTCTGTTGTTGTGTTTCCATCATAACTATTAGAGGAGTTTAGGTTTTCTTTGATTGGTTGAGCGAAGCTCAATGAGGTTGAGGCCATCAACCCCGAAGATATTAAGAACCAGTAAACTGGATGTTTCATGTTTCATGCTCTGGGTGAATTGAGATATCATTAACCGATCATAAAAATAATTAAAAGTCAAGAGAATTGAGAGTGCTGAAAAGAAGAAACCCTGCCCAGGTAGGGGCAGGGGGGTGCTTTTTAGAAAGAGACTTTAGCTCCAAGATCTACATTATAATTTCTTGAAGAGCTTCGTAATTCGAAACCAAATTGACTGAACATCTCAAATCCAGATGTTAAGGCGATATGGTTACCTGCACGAACTATGAAAGCTTGTCTAGCAAGATTCGTAGCTGTTGTTAACCAAGTAACGTCATTAATAGCTAATCCTGTCATGCAGCTTGGGTTATGACGATACACATCAGGTACATACATTAATGTAAGATCATAAGCTGTTCTTTCTCCATAGACGAGCTTCTCAAACTTTATACCGATAGGTACGGAAACATTGAGAAGATCACTACTTTCAAAGGTACGGCCTTCTCTTGTAGGTTCTTTGAAATCTTCCTGATGAGCATAGACAACTTGCAATTTTGCAAATGGTGCATAGCTATCAAAGAAAGACGAACTAAATATGGGGATAGGCACGCTAGTAGATAACGCTACACCAACAGTATCATTACCCCAAGAGCCTTTAACTTCAGGATAGTCTGTATAGGTAGTTGTCATAGTATTGCCGGAGTGACAATAAGTAACTTGAGCGTCTAAGAAAATAGGGATTTCTTTAGAGAATCCTGAACAACAAGTGTTGGGTCCGTTAAATAATCTTGTTAGATCATCAAACTTACTTACATGTTGATAATAGATAGATCCTGCATAGATATTCGCAGCATTTTGTGCAACAAGGTAGTCCTTATCTTTTCCAAATAGCTGACAGAAAGCTACGCTAAGTGTATCTTCCTTAGAGGTGTTTGTTGTTGCGCCTAGTACATATCCAGAGCTGATATGACGGAATTTGCGGTTTGCCGCGCTTTGATCTTTATGGAAGAAATTTCCCACTCCAGAAACCCAAAGACCGCGACGTGTCTCTAATATGCTATCTACACTACGCTCCACTACATCTTGAATAGAACGTACATCCATGAAGGATCCCCAAAGACTATTCAATACTAAGGGAGCACGACGTTCAGGATTTGGAATGTATCCTGTTTTAGTCCATTTAAAAACTGCTGTTTGTGTTTTGGGATCAGATGTAGCATCTTTTACCCAAGCGACAGACCAATTTCCTTGATAACCGTAATGATGTTCGGGAACACCTACAGTTGCACTAGGTACGTTGGTTGTTGTTACAGCTCCTTTCGCAGAAAGTTGTATTCCTTGAAGAGATAGCGTTTCATTTAGCTTATGATCTTCATAAAACTTTCCGGTAGGATCTATAACACCAATAGCTCCTGATAAAGTTACATTTTTAGTATTTGCAACAGCAGCAACTACAGCTAAGTTTGTCCCATCTAAAGAATTTGGATTGATAGCTAAGTTTGTTAAAGTAACATCTTCTGTTTTCGCGGACAGCTTTGTTCCTGTATCCATCAGAATTTGAGAACCTGCTGTTTGCAAAACAGTTTTTGCTTCTACTTCAACACCGTTTCTTAAGATAAGCTCACCAGCTGCTAATGTAATAGGCTGTGTGAATATAGTCTTTAAGTTGTCGGCAACAGCAGCTTCTGCTTCAGTATGCTTTTCTCCAGAAAAGATAATTCTACCATTGTAGACTTTATCTCCTTCAGCTTTGTTTAAAGTAAGAAGATCTGCCGCAGCACCCTCAACAACTACAGGATCATAGAAGGTAATAGTTTTCCCAGAAGCAGCACGTAGATTTACGAATTTTCCATTGCCCTCAATGTTAATTGCGTTTCTTTTTACCGTAGCATTATTTGCTGTAGCGGCGAGATTATTTTCAAAGGTAATATCGCCATGTTCAGCTGTTATACTACATTCTCCGTTAGCAGCAATACCAATAGCTCCTCCCTTAGGCGTGGCATGGGTGGCTTTGTTACTCGTAAATAACGTAGGTCCACCAGAAGTTAGATAGAGCTTATCCGCATAAATAGCTCCACCTTTCGCTGCAGAAGTATTTTCCTTAAAAATCAAGACTTTGTTATCTCTTATAGTAAGGGTCGGTGACGAACCTGTTTTGCTACAATGGATAGCACCACCGCAACCATCTCCTGTTCCAGTAACGGCATTGTTGTTAAAAACAACAGAGCTGTTTTCTGCAATAGTCGTATTGCCTTCTGTATATACTGCTCCTCCAGAATTAATAGCAGTATTTCCAGAAAATACGATATTTCCTTGGTTGTCTGAGATGTTAGTCACTCCTTTAGCAGCAATCGCACCACCTTTTTTCGCACTCGTGTTGGTGGTGAAGCTAATTTCTTTGCTCGAGCCGGTTAGAGAGAAAGCTTTGCAAGAAATGGCTCCACCATCTTCAGCGGAATGGTTCTGATCAAAAAGAATACTAGCATTATTTGCTAAGTTTAATGCTCCTCCAGAATTAACAGCTCCTTTTCCAGTGTTTACTGTAGCTTCTGGGCATTTTGTGAAACTTAGTTTAGAGAAATCTGTTAGAGTAAGAACTTTATCTGCGGTAGAAACGTTAATCCCTCCAGGGTTGGCTCCGGAGTTTACGTTTTCTATGGATAGGCTATGTCCGTTTCCTTTGAAAGTTAGATTGTCGGCAGTTTGAACAAAAGCAGCGGAAGCAAGAGCTGCTGTTTGTCCTGCATCTACAATAGAAATATCCTCCTCAACGTTATAAGTAGTTCCTCCCGCAGTGCTTGTAGATTGCGGACTGAATGCTCCATTTGCATCGAGAATAGATTCTTGAGTTAAAGCCACTTCCGCATGCAATTGCGAAAAGTGAAAAGATAATGGTATCGTCAGGGTTGACGATATTAAAATCTTATATAAAGAAGGCCTCATTTTATACACTTGTGGTGAAATGAAAAAAACAGTTTCGTTAAATACTCATTAGTACAAAAGAAAGCAAGTCTAATACAGAAAAGACTTGACGTGTTTTATTCATTTCTGGTAAGAGGCCCGGTCGTTTCAGAGAGAGCGGGGTTTTAGAATTTGTACCTACCTCCTAGGTCAAGGTTGTAATTTCTAGAAGATCCGCGCAGTTCGAAAGCTCCATGACAGAAGACCTCAAAACTCTCTGTTAAATAGTGATGATTACAGCCGTCAATTATTAAAGCTTGTCTTGCTAAGTTTGTTGCTCCTGTAGACCATCCAGTATCTATAGAGGGTAAGAATACTTTAGATTTTGGAGCATCACGATAGATATCAGGCTGATAGATAAGGCTAATATTATAAAAGTTATACTTGTTTGTTTTCTCAAACTTCATACCAATAGGGAGAGAAATATTTACAAAGTGAGCACTCTGGAAATTCCTATTTGCATCATTTCCTTTAGTTTCTTTGAAATCTTCTTGCTGTACGAAGACAACATGAAGTTTCATGAATGGAGAGAACTCTTTAATAAATGGATTATCAATAACTATAGGAAGATAGCTTCCTAGTTCTCCAGCTACACAATGGTTATTCCATTTACCTCTTGATGAAGGATTGGGAGTGTGTTTTGTAGTCATAGAGTTATGACTTAAACTGTAGCTAAGTTGAGCATCAAAAATTACAGGAATTTGCTCAGGAAGTTTAGTAAGGATAGAACCCTTCTTATTCGCGAGCTTGTAGTGATTGATTAGTTTTTCACGTTTTGTATGGATAGATGCTGCATAGATATGCGATTTAGTTTTTGCAAGGTGATAATCTTTAGATTTGCCAAACATCTGACAGAAAGCAATATCAATAACCTTATCAGTGATCGGTTGTGTGCTTGCGCCCACAACATATCCCGAACTGATATGACGGAACCCTTTCTGTATTTTCATAGAGTCTCTATGGAAGAAGTTAGAGATTCCTGAGATCCATATACCCTTATGGAAGTTTTCGCCTTCGGTGCTAACTTCAACAAGTTGTTGAATAGCACGAATATCAATAGCAGAGCACCATAAGCTGTTAGGCACTAAAGTTGCACGGCGATCTGGAGTGGGTGTGTAACCTGTGGATATCCATTTGAGCTCAAAGGATACTTTGCCAGTAGTAGGATCTTTAATTTCCGAAACTTCCCACTTTCCTTGATAACCCGAATTAGAGTTAGTTGATCCTTGAGGAATCATATTGAAACCAGTAGTATCTACTTTTCCTCCAGGTCCCGTAGAAATATCTAAGATATTTGCGGAGAAGTTTTTGTTTAACATCGGGTTGTCGTAGAAATTCTGACTGCTATCCTGGAATTTTAAATCTCCAGTTATAGAAACATTTCCTGTTCCTGTCGCAGTAAGAGTGATAACTTTTCCTCCACTTAGAGAGTCTAAGTTAACAGCAAGGTTGGTGATTGTAATGGATCCGTCTGGGTTTGTTACTTGTGAGCCAGATACAACAGATGCGGAAAGACCTTTTTGTTTAAAGTTCATCAAAGAGGAGGCTACTAACTCGGATAAAATCTTTGGATTTGTAGAGCGAGACAATATGTTTACAACAGGAACTGAATTAGAAGATGGTTTTATAACTGGAGCCTTGGAATTTGGCTTTGAAGTAGCTGGAACATTTGTTATAATCGATGTTCCACCATCCATAATGATCAAAGAACCATCTTTCTGTACAAAAGAGTCTACAAGAATACCAGCTCCACTTTTTAAAACAAGAGTTCCTCCTTCAAGAGATACATCAGTATTAATAACGCTCATGGCATTCAATGGATTTTTAGCATCTTCAGCTGAAAGTTTTTCTCCTGAGAATACAACAGTACCGTTGTAAGTAGCTTGTTTTGGGGCTTCTTCAGCAACCCCTTCTTTTGCTCCTGGAACCTGTGTATCAGGTGCATTGATTTTTAGAGGAGTTTTAGCAGCTGCTGGTTTTGTAGTTGTAATAGGATCATAGAAGAAAATCGTTTGCCCAGTTCCAGAGCGTAATTGTGAAATTGTCGCTTCATTACCTAAATGAATGGCATTATGAGTTGGTGTTGTAGGAGTTTGGGATTGCTTTTGATCTGCTTTAGCATCTACTTGAGCCTTATTAGCAAAAGTAACAAACGCGCCTACATTTTTTCCAGCTTCAGCTTGTCCTTTTGATTTTTCTGGAAGAGTAATGGTATCAGCTGCTGTAACCTTATTCCCTTGGAAAGTAATTGATCCTGTAGCAGCAGTAATGCTGATGTCACCACCATCAGCAATGAAAATAGCTCCACCTTTTCCTGAGGAGTTGTTGGAGAAGGTGATATCTCCATCAGAAGATAGAACTAATTTCTTAGTATGAATAGCTCCGCCGCTAATAGTAGAGGAGTTACTATCAAATGTAACTGTAGTATTTCCTGAGATGGTTACACATGGATCAGCAGCAGGTTCTCCTTCTTTCGCTACAGAAACGCTATCTGCTGAAGATGATGCAGCTCTTATCGAAGGAAGAGCTCCTCCCGTAGGATTAACAACCTTTTCTGGAGATTTACCATTTGAAACAGCAGCTGCTAAACAGTGGATAGCTCCGCCAGTACCTGTAGTTGGTGTTTGACTTGCATCTTTTTTTAAAGCTGGATCTGCTACAGGGACTATAGAGGCTTTGTTTTCAGAAAAGACGACTGTTGTATTTCCAGTAATATCAAAATTTCCAGTAACGGATACAGCGCCGCCTTGATCTTTGGCGTTGTTGTTTGAGAAGGTGCATGTTCCGGTATTATTTTCTATTATGGCTGAACCACCGTCAACATTAATAGCGCCACCAGCTTTTTTAGAAGAATTACTAGAAAATATGACATTGACATTTCCTTTAAAGATGATGGCTGGAGTAGAATTTTCTTTTGGTTGTTCAGCGACATTGTTATTAACAGCACTAACGTCACCTTCAACTTTTGGTTCAGAGCTGACTTCAGCAGTTACAACTTCGATTTCAGGTGCACCAATATCTGAAGATATCCTAAAGAGGCTTGCTGTAGCCTCTGATTCTGAGACAATAGTCGAAGCACCTCCTCCAGGAACACCACCGCCTGGTTGACCTTCAGATGCAGCTTTAGGTCCTACATAGATAGCACTGTCTGCTGAGGTTTGGGTTTGGCTTGTAGCATTGGTAAAGGATAAGTTATTAAATCCTGAAAATGTTACAACTGATCCAGCACTGTTGTTAATAGCAGAGCCTTGGGCTGTTATACTAACATTGTTAAAAGTTAAGGAATGACTTTCCCCAATAAAAGTAAGAGGGCCCGCAGTATTTGAGAAACAGCTTTTGTTTGTTTCTGGAGATGCTTCAGGAGCGCTTTGGTTTCCTCCATATTTGAGATCCTTCAGAGCTCAAGGAACTGCCATCTGAAAGGGTGGCATCAGCTCTTAGTATTCCAGGTAACATGCTAGATGTTTCTGTTCCAGAATTTGATGTGCTTTCTGTGTCTTCTGTGGGTTTAGGGTTAGAATTTCCCGTGTTAACAACTGTAGTGTCTGGTTGTGAAACTTCTGTGCTGGATGATTCTTCTACTTTATTGTCTGCCTTTGAACGATCTTCTTCTGAGGTAGCTCCCGTATTTGCCTTATTCTCGTCACTGCTATCCTTGCCGTTTTCTGATTCCTTATTATTTTCTACAACAGGTTGTTTAGGCTGTGACTGGACTTCTGGTTGTGAAACTGTAGGGGCTTGAGTCTGAGTTATATTAGCGAATGCTACATCACTTTGAAGTGTATAAGTAGTACCTGTGGTAGTGGAAGAGTTTTTGCATGTAAAAGGTGTGTCAGATTGACTCGTTCCATCGTAATTATCGCTAGTACCTAAGGTTTGTTTTCCTGCTTCTTGAGGTTCAGAAACTTTTGCTACTGCTTCTTCGGCAGCAAGAATGGAGGATAGCGGAAGTGTAATTGCTGAGGAAATTAATAACCAAGGAACGGAAGACTTCATAACAAGTTTCTTTTGGTGATATGAAAGATTCCTTTACGCAGTAGGAAATAGAAATTAAAAAATCAAGAGACAACAGAGAAGGAAAAAGAAAGTAAATGCTTTGAGTACTTGGAAATGAAAAACATCAAAAGTCACATTATTTTATGTGACTTTTGATTTTCTCGTTGATGTCTCTAAAACTAGGAGAATTATTTTAGGAAGAAATCTCAGGTTTTGAGAAGAGAAGGTCTAATTTTTAGGATCGCAATGATGAGATGTATGACCTTTTGTACAACAGTCTCCACCTTGATGCTTCTTAGAACAACAACCGCAATAGCTTATTAAAGAAATAATCCCGGCTATTCCAATAACAATATAAGTGATTTGTGTTGCTGTTGCGCTTGCGCCTCCGCATAGTCGAGCAATAAGGTTTACTTTATGATGAGTTAATCCTATAATTCCTACGTTCAATGCACAAAGAACAACAATAAGAGAGGATAGTCCCCGAACGAGTTTGCCTAGCATTGCTTTTCTCCTAAGTGATGTATACTTAATTCCATCTTTTAATCTTTTTTATAATTTAATAAAGTTTTTTTTTGTTTTCAGGCGTTTGGGGAGACATTGACTTTTTGCATACAAGGAGTTAAGTTGAACAAGAAGTTTTTTCATTAACAACTCAAAATGGACATGAGCTTCATTAGAATAAATTATCGGGATTAGGAAATGACACAACCCTATGTAACTAGAGAAGAAATTTTACTTTTAGCGAAGAGCTCGGCTTTAGAATTAAGTGAAGAGCTTATTCAAGAATATGAGACTTCGTTAAACGAAGTGATCGGCATTATGAAGGCATCTATTTCCATGGATGTAACAGATGTAGTTACTGAAGTTGGTTTATCTCATGTCATCAGCCCTGAAGATTTACGAGAAGATGTCGTCGCCTCAAGTTTCTCTCGTGAGGAGTTTCTTATTAATGTCCCCGAATCTTTAGGGGGATTAGTGAAAGTGCCCACAGTAATTAAGTAGAGATCGCGGTTTTAGGAATATGTATCAAAAGAGTGCCTTAGAGTTAAGAAATGCTGTGGTGAGCGGGGAATCTTCAGCTACAGCGATAGCAGAGTATTTTTATAATAGAATAAAAACGGAAGATAGTCGCATAGGTGCTTTTCTTTCTCTTTGCCAGGAAAGAGCCTATGAAAAAGCTGCTAGTGTAGATGCGAAACGTGCGAAGGGAGAACCTTTAGGGAAACTTGCAGGTGTGCCTATAGGGATAAAAGATAATATCCATATTATGGGATTGCGTACGACCTGTGCTTCTAAGATGTTGGAAAATTATATAGCACCTTTTGATGCTACTGTAATTGAACGCATAGAAGCTGAAGACGGGATTATTCTAGGTAAACTGAATATGGATGAGTTTGCCATGGGCTCTACAACTCAGTATTCTGCTTTTCATCCAACAAAAAATCCTTGGGATTTATCCTGTGTTCCTGGAGGGTCTTCCGGAGGATCTGCAGCTGCTGTTTCTGCAAGGTTTTGTCCTATAGCCTTAGGTTCCGATACAGGAGGTTCTATACGCCAGCCCGCAGCATTTTGTGGTGTCGTTGGATTTAAACCTTCATACGGTGCTGTGTCTCGTTACGGTTTAGTTGCTTTTGGTTCTTCGTTAGATCAGATAGGCCCTTTAACAACTGTTGTTGAAGACGTGGCTTTAGCTATGGACGTTTTCTCGGGTAAAGATGAAAGAGATGCTACTTCTCAAAAGTTCTTCTCAGGATCTTTCCAAGATGCATTATCCTTAGAAGTGCCTAGTTTAATTGGCGTGCCTATGGGATTTTTAGAAGGCTTGAGAGATGATGTTAAAGAGAACTTCTTTGAATCATTAAATATTTTAGAACGTCAAGGCAGTCGGATTGTTGATATAGACCTGGATATTTTACATCATGCTGTTTCTGTATATTATATAGTAGCTTCTGCAGAAGCTACTACAAATCTCGCAAGATTTGATGGTATTCGTTATGGTTACCGCTCTCCAGAAGCTCACAGTATGGAAGATGTCTACACCATTTCTCGTGTTCAAGGTTTTGGGAAGGAAGTTATGCGTAGGATCCTTTTAGGAAACTATGTGTTATCAGCAGAGCGTCAAAGCGTATACTATAAAAAAGGTACAGCAATTCGTGCGAAAATTATTCAAGCTTTCCAAGCAGCTTATGAAAAGTGTGATGTAATTGCTATGCCAGTATGTTCTTGCCCTGCATTTGCTGATGGAGATATTCTGGATCCCATCTCTCTATATCTACAAGATATCTATACTGTTGCTATGAATTTAGCCTATTTACCCGCTATAGCTGTTCCTTCAGGATTTTCTAAAGAAGGCTTACCTTTGGGATTTCAGGTAATTGGTCAGAAAGGCAAAGACCAGCAGGTATGTCAGGTAGGCTATAGTTTCCAAGAGCATGCAGGAATTAAGAATTTATACCCTAAAGGATGTAACAAACTTTTTGATGGAGAGGTGAAGTAATGAGCGATGTTTATGCTGATTGGGAATCCGTCATAGGTCTTGAAGTCCATGTAGAGTTAAATACCAAATCAAAGTTATTTAGCTGTGCACGAAATCGTTTTGGTGATGAGCCTAATACGAATATCTCTCCTGTATGTACAGGAATGCCTGGGTCTTTGCCTGTATTGAATAAGGAAGCTGTAAGAAAGGCTATTTTATTTGGTTGTGCAGTTCAAGGTGAAGTAGCTTTGTTAAGCCGTTTTGATAGGAAGTCTTACTTTTATCCTGATAGTCCTAGGAATTTTCAAATTACGCAATTTGAGCATCCGATAGTACGTGGAGGACATGTAAAAGCTATTGTCCAAGGTGCGGAGCGTTATTTTGAACTTGCGCAAGCGCATATTGAAGATGATGCAGGGATGTTAAAACATTTCGGAGAATTTGCCGGAGTGGACTACAACCGAGCCGGTGTGCCTTTAATAGAGATTGTTTCTAAACCTTGTATGTTTTGTGCAGACGATGCTGTTGCTTATGCTACAGCTCTTGTATCTTTATTAGATTACATTGGGATTTCTGATTGTAATATGGAAGAGGGATCTGTGCGTTTTGATGTGAACGTTTCTGTACGCCCTCGAGGTAGTGAAGAGCTACGCAATAAGGTAGAAATTAAAAATATGAACTCGTTTGCTTTCATGGCACAAGCTTTAGAAGCAGAACGCTGCCGACAGATAGATGCCTATTTAGAAAATCCTAATAAAGATCCGAAAACTGTTATTCCTGGAGCGACATATCGTTGGGATCCTGAAAAGAAAAAAACGGTATTAATGCGTCTTAAAGAGCGAGCTGAGGATTATAAATATTTTATAGAACCCGATCTTCCTGTGTTGCAGTTAACAGAAGCGTATATCAATGAAATCGGCACTACACTGCCTGAGCTTCCTTATGACAAATATCAAAGATATTTGCATGATTATGCGATTGCTGAGGATATCGCTGCCATCTTAATTGGTGATAAGCATATTGCAAACTTCTTTGAGTTAGCCGCTACAGAATGTAGGAATTACCGGGCCCTTTCTAACTGGGTGACTGTAGAATTTGCTGGCCGTTGTAAAACACAAGGTAAGAACCTTGCCTTTTCAGGTATTCTTCCTAGCAGCGTAGCTCAGCTTGTCAATTTTATTGATAAAGGAGTGATTACCGGAAAGATTGCTAAAGATCTTGCCGATATGATGATGGAATCCCCAGAAAAGACTCCTGAAGCCATTCTTAAAGAGCATCCTGAGATGTTGCCAATGACAGATGAAAGTGCTTTAGTTGCGATTATAGCTGAAGTGTTAGGTGCGAACTCACAATCCGTTATTGATTATAAGAGTGGTAAAACTAAGGCTTTAGGGTTTTTAGTTGGCCAGATTATGAAACGTACTCAAGGAAAAGCTCCTCCAAATAGGGTGAATGAGCTTTTGCTTATTGAATTGGATAAATAATAGTTGAAAAATCTAAAGGTTTTTTGTAAGCTGTTGAGTATCTAAGGGAAAAATGGCTCTTTTGAGGTTGAAAAACATCAAGAGAGCCTTTTTATTTTTGTCCTTAATTAGAAAAATCTTAGAAACCTAGCTTTTCTTCTTTTTCTTTTTTCTAATTTGTTTACGTTGTTGTGAATCGGAATTTTCTAGATCTGAAGATTCATCATCACTTTGATTTTGATCTCCTTCTTGTCTTTCTTCATCTTCATTTCTATTTCTAGATTGCGACGATCCTGTAGCTCCTACGCGAGATACTCTATGAGGTGTTGAGGTGACAACAGGGCCTAGTGAAGTAGTGTCGTTAGAAATAGGATGACCTAAAGGAACATTTTGTATAGCGGATGAGGAATCTTCAAGAGATTCAGGAGGTTGGTATGAGGATGAGAATGGGTTAAAGATATCGTGTAAAAAAGAAAAGTCATTTTGTGCTTGAGGAGAAAATTCATCACCTGAAGATAGATAATTGGGATTAGCTTGTTCAACTTCTATTTGGTTTCTCGATCTATGTTGAAGCACTCCCTGAGAGTCTCTAGAGATATGTCGATGACGCGTATGCGTGCGGGTTTCCTGATCTTCGCGCTCACGTCTAGCATCTGCAGCATAGTCTCTTTTTCTCTCTTGAGAAACACGCTTCACGTCTTTTTCGGATGGTGTAGTCGGGGTTATTGATTGGTCGGAAACTTCAATAACCTTTTGCTGAGCTTTTATCAAAGCTTCAGTTTTAAAATGCTGGAATGTGACTTTACTCAATGAAACTAAAGCTAATCCTATGGTCATGAAGCCCATAAGGAATTGCGGGTTAGCAAGAATAAGGGTACTTCCTCCAGCTGTAAAGTATGCTGAAGCAATTAATGCTGAAGCTATCCCCAGTAGAATGAATGGCAAAAGAACAGCGGTAATAGTGTCGGCGATTTTCTGAGATCTTGGTGTATTGGCAATATCAGAAATGAGCATAGTCAATCCTAGAGCACCAAAAATAAATCCGGGGATTAACCCAAATAGCAAAAGACCTTGTCCCTGAGAGGCAACAAGAATACCGATAATGGAAATAACAGCGATCGCGATAATCCCTATATCAAAGACATAACGCATCTTAGGATTGCGATCCGGGATAGAGAGAAGTCTTCCGAAAAATCCTGTCGAAGAAGTACGAATACGACTTCCGATACCCGTATGTGGCGCGGGAACCTGACTTTTAGGAACTGGTCGGTTTGATTGCCCTAAAGGATCTATAGGATTACTCATGTACGTAGCTCTGCTTTTTGTGTTATTTTAGATATGAAGATAACCGTTTTAAAATCGTTATTTCATAACTACTTAATTATATTATAAAAGTTGTTGTTGTTTAGTTGTGATAGTTTTGTTTCTTTAACTACGTTAATTTTTGGTAAAGACCCTAGTGTTTATTGAAACATTAGGTGAGGATTTTCCAAGAAGGAGTAAGATTAGAGGCTGTGAAAAATTAGGAATTTCCGTTTTCTAAAGTGGTTTCCACGTTGTGGCTTGTAATTTCCGAAGAACCTTTCCGGCTAGAGGGGGAGAGATCCGGGGATGAAGAAACGGACAGGGTTTCTTCTGAAGCCATGTCTTTTTTAATCTCTTGAGTTTGTAAAGATCTTAAAGAAAATAATTCCCTATGGATATTTAAAAGCGTAGCGCTGGCACCTACAGCTCCGCAGATACCGATCATCAAGAAGACAACCTCAGGAGCAATCATAACCAAGCCAAAAACAGCACCAATAATAAGAGCAGAGATCAAAAGGCTGATGAACCATGCTGCCAAATAAGGAAGGGCGTGTTCGCAGCTTCTCGTAGAAATCGATTTTACTGCACAAGTAAAGGGAATCACTCCTAAAGCTGAAAATGTTGCTATTGGGAAAGTGATAATTTTGATTGTGCCGAGAATAACAGATACCGCTATCTCAATAGCCATTGCTGTTTTTGGATATTGCTGTGCTTTATTTTTACAGCGACGCGCAACAACCCTCTCAGGAAATGTACAATCGAAATAAACTTGTGAGCTTTTTTTACAAACTTCACGACAATTCATTTTAACCTGAAAATGAACTTATACATTAGAATGCAAAAATTTTAGATAGTTGTAAAATTTAGTACAATCGAAATTCCAATTAAAACTAATTATCTACAACACAACTATATAATATTTTTTAATTCTTATTTAAAAAGAAAGTAGAGCAGATCCACCAAAGAAAGCTGAGGATTTAAAAGGATAGTTTGACACGTTATTATTGTGACTATCTGCTAGAGAGATGTCGCTACCGATAGACCATCCATAAAAGAGTTTGATGAAGCTTCCTGGCCAAGGGCAGAGTCTTACGTTACCTTCAATTTCACGGCCCTGGTATTCGAAAATACCTTCAGAAGAGGCAAGATCATTGGAATGGAGTTTCTTTCGTAGTCGCGTTAGACGATAGGCAGCTCCAAAATCACAAACAGAGGTACAGTTATACTCCACAGAGAAGTTCACTGGATAGATACAGTTGATTGTGAGTTTATCGTTAGGTTTGTAGGTGGCACCAAGTAAAGGCCAGGCCTTTTCTTGGTGTAAGCCTGTTTCATTGATTACACCAAAAATCACAGAAAGTTGTTGCGTAGCTTGATATTTTCCAGAAAGTACTCCCTGATAGAGTCCATAGCCTGCTTCCATATTTTCCGGATCGATAAGACTAGAGAGAACTACAGACCATTGCCAATTTCTTAAGGATAGTGTGTAGGCACCTGCAGATAATAAAATGTAGCTATAATACGATTTATCTTGGAAAGTATAGTAGCCTAGAGAGTTTGGGTCCCCAGGTGTGGGTTGAGTATTATCCCAAAGAATATTCGCTCCTACATAACCTGTAGAAAATAGTACTCCAGATTGTGGAGTTAGGGGAAGAGTACAAAGGAAAGTTGCGTCAAATTGGCGATAGCCAAGGGATTGGTTGGGTAGTTTTTTAAAATCAGCACTTTCTACTTGCAGGTACTGTGTCTGTAGAGAAAAAGGACGTGGCCTGGGACAGTCATCACGGGCTTCTTTATCAACGCCGCAGGCATCATGAACAATGTAGATGGGAGTGGAGAGTAGATGACCAGCAAGAGTCATCACATGAAATAACAACTTCAACATATCTCTATTTACAGCTCCTGCAGGAAACATCTCTCACAATATCTTGTTAAGAAGAAGAGACGCCACCCTGATTTTTGGAAATGAGTCTTAGCTATTTTGATCTATCTTAATAAAAGCTAGACTATACTTTTATAGGATAGATTACTACTTATTTTCACAGGAGTTAATGATGAGTGCATTTTTTATTTCAATAGCAATCGCTGTTCTTTCCACACCATGTTTTTAAGGGATTGTAAAGTCACAAATTTCATCAAATGTTTTAAAATGTGTCTTGCAAACAAGAGATAAAACATCTTTTCCATGCGTCTTGAGGATAGATTTCCCAGCAGTTTTTACATGTGCTGAGGCGCCTTTCGGAAGTTTAATAGAAAAGCGTTGTTCTAACTTTGTCATGGTAGTGACAAAAGCTTCTCGGGCTAGTATAGATGCCGCGGCAACAATAATGTCTTGTTCTGCACGGACTTTCTGAATTACTGCTATATCGGTATTTTTCTTTTTCAAAGCATTGAGTAAAACGCTTTCTGAAGAGGCAAATTGATCAGAAATAGCAAATACATCTCCTGAGGGACGTGGAGCTAGGTTATCAATAACTGTAGCATGTGCCCAGGCTAAAAGGATATTGAGATTATGAAACTTTCCATAAAGCTGATTATATTTTTCAGGATAAAGAATCATGACATCGTAGCTACAGCACGTGCGAATAGTTTTTGCTAACGAGAGAATTTGAGTATCGTTGAGCATTTTTGAATCTTGAATTTTTGTTTTATAGAGATTTTTCAGAGTGTCTTCATCACGAGCATAAACTCCTGCAATGCATAGAGGACCGAAAAAATCTCCTTTTCCTGATTCATCTACACCTAGGCGAGGACGGAGATCTTCTTCTATACGGTTATGGGTAAATGTCAGTAAGATTTCAGGCTCTAGAAAAAATTCAATAAATTCTTGAGAACCTTTCCCCTGTACGACAAGTTTCCCAGAAGTATAGAGAGTGCAACTTACTGATGGAGAGCGTGCTTGAAAAATCGTATGCTGTGGTTGTGTTAAAGCAAAGCCTTTTTCTTCAAGACGATCTTTTAATAAGCCATGCAAAGAAGGAGATAGTTGGGTAACAAACGGTGTGGACATAAAAAAAAGCGTCGAATTATCTTGGCATACAAGGATGAAAGTCTTGATCCTTATGTTTTACTAGGCATATTTATCGCTATACTATACATAGCATAAGGATATATAGTGTATATGCGGATTTCGAAGTACAAATTAAACGTTAATCCTGTATATTCCTGCAAGCGGGCAGGATCTTAAAACAGGGGAGAGTTTCTCATTTTATAGAAAATGAGATTAGAAAATCTCTAACGAGATCTAGAGGTTTTCATTTAAGGTGCCTGCAAAGGAATCTCTATGGCGGAACAAATTCATAAAGAGCTTCTACATCTAGGAGAGATATTTCGCACGAAACGTGAAGAACAATCCTTATCCTTAAAAGATGTGGAAGCAGCGACATCTATACGTTATTCATGCTTAGAAGCTATAGAAAATGGCTGTTTAGGCAAGCTCATTTCTCCAATTTATGCTCAAGGATTTATAAAGAAATACGCAGCTTATTTAGGATTAGATAGTGAGCGTATTCTTCAAGACCATCCTTATGTTATGAAAATCTTCAAAGAGTTTTCAGAACATAATATGGAGATGCTTTTAGATTTAGAATCTATGGGAGGAAGAAACTCTCCAGAAAAAGCTATTCGTAGTTGGTCAAATCTTTGGTGGGCAGGACTTATCGTAACCAGTGGTATTATAATTTGGTGGTTGGGATCCCTACTATCTATTTTCTAAAAAATATTAAGAAATCTCACTGTTAAATACAAAAGAGGCAAAGTTTTGCCTCTTTTATTTATCTATTTTAATCTGCCTTGAACTCTTTATCCAAGAATTCCAGCTAAGCTATTTACTTGTTCAGAAAGGCAGAGTAAAGTGTTCTGATGCTCATTGGAGAACCACTCTTCATTTTCTTTCATAGATGAAGAGCTGCTTGATTGAAGGTGACCATCCACCTCTGTATCACCCTCATGGTTATCGGGGTCCTCTGATTCAGGATGCTCATTAGGATTTCTTCCTTCTTGTAAGAACTCTGAAAGTGTTATTAAATTAGGAAGTGTAGCTGTAGGAGCACTTCCTTCTTTATTCGTAGGGGCAAAACCTAATGATAGAAGAGAAAGAAGAATCAAATTCAATAGTTTCTCAGAGGTAATGGTAAGGCCGAAGCCCTCTTCTCCTGTTTTAAAGCATGATGCACGTCGAGTTAGATAATAAAAGGTATTTTGCAATATCTTTACGGCTTTTTTCCCTTCTTTCCCTCCTAGAGGAAAATTGTCATCATTATCTAATTGTAAAACGCAAAGATGATTTAATTGGTGACGGAGTTTGTCCCAGTCTAATCTCTTGGTGTAGTTTAGTTTTGAAGTGCCTCCCGCAGCTCCCCTAGAATCATCACGAGAGTTTCCATTATTATCATAGATAATCCAAATACTTGGAGGTGTATGGTATACTCCAGACGTAACATCATCATAAGCAGATTTTGCCATGATTGTGTCATTGTCACTTATTTTGGGGAGTTTCTCAGGATTATTAACTGTGTTGAATAACTCTTGTTGAAGACTGTCCTTTAAAAGCTTTTTCAGGCTATTTTTTATCTCTGAACATTGCCTATTGAAATTATTTTTTTGATCCTCATTTAAAGTTTTTCCTTCAGACATAAGAGAAAGGAAATCTAGTCCGCCTTGCTGCATTCCCATTCCTAGGACAATAGGGCCATGCGTGTTTTTCATATCTGTTAGGAATAGTGAAAGATCTTGATTTGCACTTTGAGAATCACTGGGATTTATAATACAAGTGCATAAACATTGGAAACAATGTGATAGCCAATTCGGACAGTGGCTATCACACCAAGGCCCACAATGTTCCTTACAATATCCAGCACCACGTTGTGTGCCAGCGGCGTTTACTACTGAAGCTAACATTTGTCCTGCCATTTTTATTTTTTCTAGTAGCTCAGGATTGCCAAGCTTCATCTCTACACCTATTTTTCTCCCGGGCTGTGTAGTTATAGGACTTTGTAATGGTATGTGTTCCTGGCAAGTACCAGAAGTTTCTTCTAGATTGAATTTACAACCACAGCTAGCGGGACAGCACATAGTTTTCTCCGAAATTATAGTGAAAGATAGGTTATTAAGATGTTTGCGGTCTGTGTTTTGTGATTACAAAATAAAATATAATTTCAGAATGTGAATTTTTTGTGCTAAGAATTTTTTTAATAAAGTGTTGAAAATCTGTGAGATGAGCAGTAGGGTTTTAAAGATAGATAAAAAGATCGGAGTCGTATGAAAATTCATAGATTTTCACATAGTCAAGATTTTGGAATATCTGTATAAGTTGAAAGGCTTGTTGGATCGAAGAGGCGGGGGAAGCCGCCTCTAAATCGTGTGTTGATACTTATCTTAGAAATAGACTTGAAGTCATAGCTGTGATGCTTTTAGCCGTTTTCAAGAGGGCTTCTTGAGATTTAGGATTTGTAGGATCCCAAAGCTCAGCACCATTTTTGGCTCCTGGTGTTACTCCATCAACGCACGATGCTCCAGCAGCACTTGCAGGTAAGCGTCCGTTAAGAATAACTCTTTGTCCATACTTAGGTAGAGGAAGAGTTGTTCCAGCATTGACTCGTACTTCGGTTCCTAGGGAGCGTGTGTCGAGTCTAGGAGATTTAGGAGTGCTTCTATCTTTTGTGCGTAGTTCTTTACTTGTATTTTGCAATTGCTCTAAGCATACAGGCTGTTCTTGCTCGGCACCTAAAGGAATAAATCCTAAAGATAGTAAAGAAAGAAGAAGCAAAGTACGGTATTTTGACTCTTCAATATTTAAGCCAAATCCTGGGGAATCAAAAGTATTTTTTGCCTCATCCACATATTTATTCAAAGTGAGCTGTAAAACATTCACAACTGCTCGAGATTGAAATCCTAAGAAACCAATATCTTCAGAATTTAAATCTAAAACTTCTAATTGGCTAAGCTGATGCTGCAATCTTTGGATATTAAGATTGTAACCTGATCTTTGATCATTAGAAGCACCTTCATTAGCTTCAGAAGGATAAAGAATCAAACATGTAGGGATCGAAGGAATAGAAGCACCTTCAGCAGACTCTTCTAAAGATTTTTTCACATTTTCTACTTCTGTAGATCCTTTTGAAGGGAGTTGATGTGCGTTATTAGCTACCTTAAAGAGTTCTTGTTGAGAACCACCTTTTAAGCATCTTCCTAACTGATCTTTTGCTTCTCGACATTTCTCAGAGAATTGACTTTTCTGTTCTTCGGATAAAGTAAGACCTTCTGCTAATAGTTTAGAAATATCCCAAGGACCATTTTTCATTGCGATACCAACGCAAATGGGACCAAACTCAT
Source organism: Chlamydia poikilotherma (assembly GCF_900239975.1). Lineage (NCBI taxonomy): Bacteria > Pseudomonadati > Chlamydiota > Chlamydiia > Chlamydiales > Chlamydiaceae > Chlamydia > Chlamydia poikilotherma. The sequence goes on from NZ_LS992154.1 coordinate 346,557, forward strand.
CTCTTTGATTTTGGATAAATCCAGATAAATCGTCGTATTTCTCTTCAGATCCAACTTGATCATCTGGGGTGATCATACAAGTGCAAAGGCAATCAAAAAAGCATAGGAAAGGACTCCAACAATTATCTGCACACCAGGGTCTGCAAGAATCTTGACAGAACTGGCTTGTACGTTGAACTCTCGCAGAATTTAAAGCATCGGAAACAAGATCTCCAGCAGCTCGAATCGTATCTAATAATGATGGATCACCCACTTTCAAATTAAATTCTGAAGAGGATCCAGGTTGTGTTGTAATCCCATTTAAAGAAACTGTTTCTTCTGTATAGGCATCTTGATTTGAGCGGCAGCTCATGCTAATCCCAGGGCAGCACATAATTTACTCCATAAATAACAATGTTTTTACTAAGAATCCTCATACTGTTGATGATTCTTAATCCCATGCTAAATGGCTTTATGCACTTTTAAAGTCGTTTTGAAGAGGGTTCATAAGGGTTATTCATTCTTATGAAATTAGGGAGTATACATTGCTAAGTTTGAAGAAATTTTAAGAAACCAAAGCGTGGATTATCCTCATTTTCTGTGCTAAAAAGCATTTAGGCGGGCACATGGTATTCAAGAAATTATTTTAAGTCTATAATTTTTTTTTGAATTTAAGTAGTCTCTTATTCCAAGAAACCACTTAAACAAGTTTGATGAAAAGGATCTACATCCCGCTGTTAAATTTTTTCATAGCAGTAAATATCTCCTGCAGACCACCAGAGCTGGCGAGAAGTTGTCTTTGCTGGAAGATCTCATCATCATCCTCGCCATCGATCATTTTCTTTAGCCAATCACCCTCATGGTCAGGTTCATAATCTCCCATAGGAGTATTCACGCTATGTTGACGTGTGAGGACTTTGTGTCGTAATGGACTAGTCTTGCCTGTTGTAGTTGTTGAAGTAGTCGATATTGTGGTTTTAGCATAAACATGAGTTTTCTCTGAGGTTTGTTGAGACGTGATTGTTTTTTGTTTCGGTCTAGCACCACCAACAGCTTCAAGTGAACTTTTGGTTGGTGCAGGGGCGGTAGTTGAGGTCTGTGTCTGTTGTTGCTTTTGGGTATAACTTCGTAAAGATCTTTTATATATTTTTACAAACGGATTCTCTGGATCATCATGTTTTACTTCGGTAGTCCCATCTTGATCCACAGGAACATAACCACAGCAAAGCAAAATTAACATCATGAGTTTGATAAAGCTGTTTATATCGAAGGAGACAGATCCGCCACATGTCACCAGTGGAGAATTCTCTCCAGCAACTAAGCAGAGAAAGATTTCGAATATTACAGTAACTAGATGAGCATCTTTAGCACCTAGACACCCTATTGCTCCTGTTTCTAGTGATGCTACTTCAAGCTTGGAAAGATATTTTGTCATTTTTTTCTTATTATATCTTGTAGCTGTAGCCTGAGTATAGTCTTCATTTGATTGTGATTGGAGAAAAAATGAAGGTCTACGCAGGTCTAACTGCATTGGATCTGGCGTGGAAGGTAATGTTGAATCAGTTTTTGCTGCAGCCTCTAAAACCCAGCATTTTGGAGGGTGGGGTTTATGCTCAGGATTTTTCCACGCTTGATTTCCCATAATTTTAAGTAAAGTGGGTAAGACATTGTCTACGTTCTGCGGATCATCAAGAATATTCATACATTGATTATGGAAGTATTTTTGAGAAAGATTATTAAAGCTTCCTGTAAGCTGTTTTTTAGCTTTTTTACACTCTTGATCTAGCTTTTTCTCATCGTCTGTAGATAAATCTTGTCCCTGTTTTACCAGCTCATGAGCGTCCCAACTCAATTGTTGTATAGCCATAGCTAGGCTTAAAGGACCGTATTTATGATCCATATTTCTCATGATATCGGGAATATTAGTATCCACAGGCGTTTCTAAAATACAGCAGGCTTTAAAGCAGGCGCAAAACCAACTTCCAAAACATCCACAACGCTTAACGCATGGGTCATTGCAGTGATCATAACAGACCATACAGCCTTTTTGTACTTGAGGGTTATGAATGATATGTTGCGTTGTGTTTACTATCGTTTCGATTTGTGCGGCAGCAGATTCAACACCGTCTTCTTTTCCGAAAGAAATTTTTAATTCTGTTTTTGATTGGGTGGAATGTGGTTGTTGTGTAACTAACGGTATAGATTGCGGATTCGTACTTGATTGAGCTCCATCAGTTTGATCTTGAGTTGTTCTCTGAAAACTGCATGAAAAACCAGGAATACTCGGGAAACCAGGAAAGCACATATTATCACCTCTTTTAAAAGCTGTTCAAAGCTGTGCACTCGTGATGTATTTCTTACGCATAGCTAGCTTTCTAAATACATAAGGAAAAACAGCCGAAATCTGTCTTTTGAGTTCACAACTAATAAAAACGAACCTTTTTGTTTTTTCAGCGCTCATGGGGAAGAGCTCATAGAAATTTCCTATCTCTAAAAAGCTTTTGTTTCTGACCCTCAGAACTTTAAATGGGGGCAATACTATCAAATAATTTTTTTAAAATCTATTTTTTCAAAAAAAAACTTTACATTCTAGTTAAGTTGAAAGAGACGAGACTTGGGATTTTTTGTGAAATTTGTATTTTGAGAACGGAAGAAAAAATGGTTGAGACTAGGCTGTAGGCAGGAGAAATTTTTCTTTAGATAAAATTTTTCTTGTTGATTTTATTTCAAAAAATTCCTATGACCTTTCCCCTTATTATAACCAGAACGTGGTAAATCACGATGAGATTGCTGAAATATCTTGCTGAAGGTGCAATAGTTGCGATTGCACTCTTAGGTGTGTTGACTACAGCTGAAGCTGCAAAGAAAAAGCCCTTGCCAATGACAATGGCCTATTCTTTTGGCGATATTTTCTCACATTTGGAAAAAAGCAATGAAGAGACGTTGTTTTGCATTAACGTAGATAGCGTAATTCAACATAAGCATATAGGTTCTCCAGGTTGGTATCAAAGTAGGTTAACCAAGTTGTCCAAGCGTTATGGAGATTTTTTCCAAGCAAAAAAACAGGCCAATGAAGAGCAGATTATTATCGATACACTAACAAGGAAAGAATGTTTAGAAGCTAATGTTGCTGATCAGTTTTCCCGTATACTTTCTGAGTGTCGATGTTCTGTGTTGGGAATTTCTTCACTAGGAATTGAAGGGGTTGCTTCAACCTTAAAAAGTCTTAAAGACTGTGATCTAGAAATACATTCTCGAGCATTCTCTACGGAAGATTTTTTCTTAGAAACGGGAATAAAGTGTTGTGATTCTGCGTTAGTGCAGGAAGGAGTTTTGTTTTGTGGAGCTTCAGAGCTTTCGGAAGCTATGAAACAATTGTTTATTTATGAAAATAAAATACCAAAAAATATTGTATTTTTGAGTGATAATGCTGAAGAGATCAAATCTTTAGGTAGAGAGTGTATAGATTTTGGGATCTCATTTTTTGGTATAGTATATTATCCTGCTGCGGAAACTCTATTTTCCTATGTATATCCGTATTCAGCAGCTGTAGAGATTCAAGAAGAACAGGCATTGACGGTTATATCCGATGCTACCGCGCAATTATCTCTAGATTCTCTTAATCAAAAGAGTTAACATCATTTATCTGAAACAAGCCTTTAGTGTCCTCTCTGTCCCCCTGAGAGGATGCTTGGGGCCCTTTTTAATTTCTTTTCACATAGAAAAAAGTTCAACAGATAACTTTATATAAAAAGATATTTCCTCCTAAAGAAATGCTCCGTACAATGAGATGATTTTTTTCTTTGAGAGCATTGCTATGAAGATAGTATTTTTTATCACGTTTTTCTTTTCCATATTTTCCTTAGAAGCAAGTATTATCAAAGTTTCTGATGTGCAAGCTATCAATAAATATGCAAAAAAAGGTTCTTTAGTTTTACTAGCGTTAGATGAAACCGTTGTATTTCCTAAACAAATGTTAGGAACAACAGCATGGTTTCAAGAACGTTTGGAAAAATTGAAAAAAGAAGAATCGGATTTTGATCCTATTGAAAAAGTTTTTGGTGAAAAAGTTGCTGTGTCTTTCGCTATAGACTACGAGCTTATTCATCCTGAAGTTCCTAAGGCTATAGCTGCCTTATCATTATCTGAAGCTTGGGTAATGGGAGTTTCCCAATTATCGATACCCATAGCAAGTCATTTTCTCCGTTCTGCTGTTGCTTTAGGATTAGGATTTTCAGCATGCTTACCTGCTCGTAGTGACGGGTGGATGCAACACCTAAAAACATTCGGAAGACCTGAACATGCCATGTTTATAGAAGACCAGGTACTCTTTACAGGAGGTCTTATTAACACAATTACCATGGAAGAAGTTCTTTCTACTCTATTTGCAACTTTAGAGACTCTTCCGCAGCAAGTGATCTATTTAGATGCAAATAAAGATAATCTAATTTCTGCAGAGGCAGCTTGTAAACAAGCCAACGTCTATTTTATAGGTATGCACTACAGCCCAGCTGTAAAACGTATAAAAGAATATAAATCAGATATTGCGAATTTACAATGGCTTCAGCTACACAACCAACTTTCTGATAAGTATTTTCAAGCTTTGCTTACCTATGTGATTGGCCCCGAAGGCCAAGGATAAAGTCTTGAGAAAATTAAGGAAAAGTCTCCAAAAATAACATTGAGAGACTTTTCCTTAATTTTTAATCATTTAAAAAATAGAAAACGGAAGAGAAGGGATTCGAACCCCCGGTTCCTGTAAGAGAACTTCTGATTTCGAATCAGATGCATTCGACCACTCTGCCACTCTTCCTTGAACATACTAGTGTAGGCATTCCTCGCTAGGAAATCAAGCTCAACCATAATTTTCTCTATACCCCCTAAAGCACTAAAAACAAGATCGTATGGCTCTATTTTGCGTTTTTGTATTTCTATGTCTTAAAACAGATTTTCAAGGCTGTTTATTGAAAATAAAAGAGATGAAATCTCTTTTGTTTATATGGTGAGTATAAAAAAAATTAATTAGAATTATCAGTTTCTGGATAAGCGAGTTAATAAAATTAAACGTATAAAAATCATATTAAAAGTACATTTTTTAATTTAAAATGAATTATAGATTTTTGGATTTTTATTTTATCATGTCGCAGCCGCTATATACGAATAGACTTATCAGTGAAAAATCTCCGTATTTGCTTCTTTATGCTCATACGCCAGTGAATTGGTACCCATGGGGTAGTGAGGCTTTTGATCTTGCTATCGAACAAGATAAGCCGATTTTCCTTTCCATTGGTTGTGCACACTCACGATGGTGTCAAGTGATGCTTCAGGAGAGTTTTGAAAATCCTGAAGTCGCTGCCATGCTAAATGAGCATTTTATTAATATCAAAGTAGATAAAGAGGAACTTCCTCATGTGGCGAATCTTTATTTTGATCTTGCGCAAATGCTTTCTATCTCTGAAGAGCATCAAAATTCTTCTTCTTGGCCTCTGAATGTATTTTTAACTCCTGATTTATTGCCATTTTTCTCAGCAAATTACTTAGGGGCTGAGGTAAAATTAGGCGTACCTTCGTTTTCACAAACAATAGAGAAACTCAATTTGATGTGGCAGGATCCTGAAGAACGCGAGGTTCTTGTTCATCAGGCACATAAAATCCTTGAAATAGCTTCATTTATAGAGAGATGTTCAAGAAAAGAGATGTTGGAAGAGGGGACTTTGCGTAAGACAGTAGAGGCGCTATACAAGGATGTTGATCCTCATTATGGAGGAGTGAAGGCATTCCCAAAAACCCCGCCCGCGCTATTAAGTCAGTTTTTCTTACGTTATGGGGTGGAATATCAGGATAACAGAAGTTTATTTTTCGTAGATCGTTCTTTGGATATGATGGCTAAAGGAGGGATTTTTGATCACTTGGGTGGGGGATTTTACTGCTATACTATAGACGATAAGTGGTTGATTCCTTGTTTTGAAAAACGCCTTATTGATAATGCCTTATTAGTGCTTGATTATCTTGATGCTGGTATATGTCTTAAAAAACCTGAGTATCTCTCCATAGCTAAGCAAACCTTACGTTATATCCTTTCCGAGCTTTATAACTCTGAAGTGGGAGCGTTTTATACCTCAGAACACGGAGAACATTGGGGAACTTCTGAAGGGAGATATGCTACCTGGTCAGGAGAGGAAATTCGTGAAGTGCTTGGAGAAAAAGCTGAGCTGTTTTGTGAATATTATGGGATTTCTCGAGAAGGATTTTGTAATGGAAGAAATATCTTACATATCCCTTCTCATATCGATATTGAGGAAATCGCAGATAAATATGGGTGTAGTGTTGAAGAGTTTCATGAAATTATCGATAGGCTAAAAGAAAAATTACGTCTCCATAGAGATACTAAAGCGCGCCCTTTTAAAGATGATCAATCATTAACATTTCAAAACAGCTGGATGCTCTATACGTTAGCCTATGCAGGCAGAATCCTTGGAGATTCTTCCTATATAGATATAGCGAAGAAATGTGGGGAGTTCATCTGTAAGAATTTATGTAAGCATTCTACCTTAATGCGTCGATGGCGCGATGGTGATGCTAAGTATTCCGGAGGTTTAGAAGATTACGCAGGGGTGATTTTAGGAGCTCTCGCACTTTATGAGACAGGGTGCGGTGCACAATGGTTGCTACTGGCCGAAGATCTTATGAAAGAGGTAATCCTATCTTTTCGTTCAGAAAGTGGGGGATTTTACACTACAGATGGGAGGGATCCTGCACTACTTTTAAAACAGGAGAATCTCTCTGATGGAGAGACAATATCCGGAAATGCTCTTGTTTGCCAAGCATTGATAAAATTGCATATGCTTACAGAAAAGAAGCACTATCTTACTTATGCCGAAGATATCTTACAAATTGCCCAAGCTAGATGGCATACCCATAAATTTTCTTCTTTAGGAAATTTATTAGCAGCACAGGCATATTTTTCACGTAATCATCAAAAAATTCTTATTTCTTTAGCTAGCGATAGCGATCGTGAAGCTGTTTTATCTTGCTTTGCAGGATTATTTCTCCCTCAAGTTTCTGTTGTATGGATGAGTGCCAAAGATCGTGAATCTCTGGAAGAGATTCTTCCTGAATATGAGCACTGTCTAATCCCTAAGGAAGGACAAGCATCCACGGTTATTTGTCTGTTAGAATCAGGAATGGGAAGAAAATTTTCTAATATTGAAGAGTTTCGTTCTTATCTAACTTCAAAATAACTCTTTGTATTTCATGTATTTCACATGAAGATTTTTCTCTAAGTGGTCAAAATTTGGTTAATTTCTTATAGTTAATCCCTAGACACGTCAACCATTGGGGAGTAGCAAATCATGAAGAACAAAACACTAAGCGTTTTCTCTTTGGTGGGTTTAGTTTGTTCGCCGGGATTTTTATTGGGGCATGAAAGTTCTCTTCCTACGCAACGCGAGTATCAAAATCTTACTGAGAGAGTCCCTGAAGATCCTGCAGGAATTGCTATTCATGATCGTGTACTATTTAAAATTGATGAAGAGAATGTCGTCACTACTTTAGATGTTATCCAAAAGTTAAATCTGCTTTTTGCTTCTTCTTACCCTCAGCTCATAGATTCTTATCCAGCACGTTCACAATATTATACGGCGATGTGGCCGGTAGTCTTAGAGTCCGTGATTGACGAGTTTTTGATGGTTGCTGATGCTAAGGCTAAAAAAATTTATGTAGATCCTACTACGGTGAATCAAGAAATTGAAGCGATGTTTGGTAGGGATTTGTCTTGCTTTTACGTGCATTTCGATATGACTCCTGAAGATATATTCAATGTAGTAAATCGTACATTGATTGCTCAGAGAGTGATGGGCATGATGGTACGCTCTAAAGTTATGTTAAAAGTTACCCCAGGAAAAATTCGAGAGCATTATAATCAGTTGGCTCAGGAAGCAGCAAAGACTATAGTATGGAAATATCGCGTAGTCACAATTAAAGCGGCTACAGAATCGTTGTCAAGTCAGATTGCTGATAAGATATGTGCACGGCTAAATGAAACACAAAGTTGGAATAAAGAGCGCCTATCTGCTCTGGCACTTTCTCAAGGAGGACAGTTTGTCTGTTCCGAAGAGTTTATGCGTAATGATAAGGAGCTTTCCGATGCTCATAAAACAGAGTTATCTAGCGTGGACTATCCTATAGCTATTTGTAGTCAGCCTAAAGCACATAAATCTGGATACAAACTTTATGTGCTTCTTGATAAATCTACAATGGCATTGCAGTCTTTAGAAGAAATGGAAACGCAGATTAAGCAAACGTTATTTATGAATTATGCTGAAACGATAGAGAGCCAGTATAAAATGAAATTACGTTCTCGTTATGGCTTCGATTCTTCTATGATTGCTAAATTGCTTTCTGAAGAAGCTCCACCGCTATTTTCATTGCTTTAGGAGATCACTTGTCGCGTAGTTCTCCAGAACAACTTACTAAATTTTTAGCTCAGGTTCATGGTCGTCCTAAAAAAGGCCTTTCACAGAACTTTCTAATAGATGGAAATATCCTAAGAAAAATCCTTTCTGTTTCTTGTGTAGAGGCAGGAGATTGGGTTTTAGAAATAGGACCAGGATTCGGAGCTCTTACCGAAGTGCTCGTCAATCAGGGAGCTCATGTTATTGCTTTAGAAAAAGATTCCATGTTTGAGGAAACATTAAAGCAACTTCCTATAGATTTAGAAATTACAGACGCCTGTAAATACCCTCTATCACAACTGCAAACTAAAGGTTGTCAAGGGAAAGGAAGGGTGGTTGCAAACCTTCCTTATCATATTACAACACCTTTATTAACGAAATTGTTCTTAGAAATTCCTAACCAATGGAAAACAGTCACAGTAATGATGCAAGATGAAGTCGCCCGTCGTATTACCGCTCAGCCGGGAGGGAAGGAATACGGGTCTTTGACTATCTTTTTGCAGTTTTTTGCTGACGTGCGTTACGCTTTTAAAGTCAGCCCAGGCTGTTTTTTACCCAAACCTCAGGTATCCTCAGCAGTTGTCCATATGATAGTGAAAGATACCTTTCCTCTAGAAACTTCTCTTCAAAAGCAATTTTTTTCTCTCACTCGGGCAGCCTTCGGGCAGAGAAGAAAGCTTTTAGCGAATTCTCTTAAAGATCTTTATCCTAAAGAACAAGTTTTTGAAGCTCTAAATCAATTAAAATTTTCTGAAAAAACTCGTCCGGAAACACTTTCTCTCGATGATTATCTAAAACTTTTTCACCTTCTATCCTCATTTATTAAATAAGCTTCGATACCTTCTTAAGGAAGATTTAAGCTTTATATATTTAAAATATAAATTAAATATATGAAGTTTTAATTTCATCTTTTTATTAGTGATTTTTTTATTTTATAAAGGCATTTTTTTTAACGAAAAAGAAAGAAACAGAAAGCACAATATGGTATTATTTTTCGTCGAGATTACAGAAGAATGAGGGTTTAACCCTTAAGATTTTGTTTCTAATAAATATTTCAATAAACATTCTAGGAATCTCTCATGGAGACTTGGTTATATTATTCCAAAGTGCGTACGCGTAATTACATTCCCTGCCTTCCCATTTTATCTCCAATCATGTTGCAAGCGGATCAATGTCTTCCTACGTTATATTTATCACCCTTTAGCCGTTGCTGTGGAACGACTACATTTGTAGCTTCTGTAACAGGTTAGCTGATAAAAGAGGGTGTCTAGAAAATTTCATAATTTCCAAGCAAATCATATTTAGACAATACTCAGCTTGTTAGACGGGGATTTTTTTGTGCGGAAGTTAAAGTGGGTGAGAATACGTTTAACCATACTATCAGTATCTAGTCCTACCCTTTTTAATAAGTTATCTTTATCCCCATGAGAAAAAATAGCATCGGGAATCCCAAAGTGTAGGATATCGACTTTAAAACTATAGGTGGCTAGGAAATCATTAAATTCTGAAGCTAGACCTCCACGGATAGAGTGCTCTTCTATAATGATGACTTTAGAATGATGCATCAATAGAATGCTAAAGAGGTTATTATCAAAAGGTTTAATGAATATAGGATCAACAACAGTTGCAGAAATTCCGTGAGCGAGTAACTGCAATTTTATCGATAAGGCAGCGCTACACATATGCCCAAGACCTACGATCAATACATCCTCGCCCTGACTGAGGATTTCTCCTAATCCCGGATCGCGACGCATATTGACATCTGTAGCTATAGGGTCACCTTGAAGTGCTGCGATATTAGGATAGCGAATTGCACAAGGACGTGTCCATTGAAGTGAAGATTGAAGCAGTTGTTGGAAAACTATTGCGCTCCTTGGCTGGCAGATAATCATATTGGGCATAGCACGAAGAAAACACAAATCGTAAATGCCATGATGGCTGCAGCCATCGTCATAAGCTAAACCTGCACGATCTATAGCGAAGATTACTGGTAAACTTTGTAAACATACGTCATGGAATACATTATCCATAGCACGATGTAAGAATGTAGAGTAAATAGAACAAATAACAGGAACATTAGCTTTAGCAATTCCTGCTGAAAATGTTACGGCATGGCCCTCAGCAATACCAACATCAACAAAACGTTCTGGGAATTTCTCTTTAAACGTTTCTAATCGTGATCCCAAAGACATTGCTGGAGTAATAACATGTAAATTCGGAAAGCTTTCCCCAAGAGAGCAGAGTGTTTTTCCAAAGATATCAGGATAGGTAAGCTGTGGCTTAACCGCGGGAAGTAGCTTATCTTCTGCAGCAGTATTAAAATTTGCCTTTACTCCGTGATATTTAGAGGGGTTTTCTTGGGCGATTTCTAAGCCCTTACCCTTTTTTGTACAGACATGAATAAGAATAGGGAAAGGTAGATCGCGTACTGTTTGAAATAAAGATATTAACTTTTTTATATTGTGGCCGTCTACAGGTCCCATGTAGGCTAAGTTAAACTGCTCGAAAATAGGAATTGGACAAAAGAAAGATTTCAAGCAAGTAGATACTTTGTGTGAACGCCTGGCTATAGTATTACCATAACGTGGGATCTTCATTAACCACTTTTCTAGTTTTCTAGAAAGTAAGCTAAACTTGGGATGGTGTATCCAGCGAGATAAACTCTTGGACATGACACCCACATTTTGAGAGATAGACATGTTATTGTCATTTAAAATGACAATGAATTTAGATAAGTCAGGATTTATATTATTCAAAGCTTCTAAAGTTAGTCCGCAGGACAAAGCTGCGTCACCAAGAATAGGAAGAACATGAGTTCTAGAATTTTCTGTAGCCTTTGCCATCCCTAAAGCTAACGAAAGTGCGTTACCTGCATGACCTGAGAAAAAAAGGTCATGAACACTTTCGAAAGGGGAGGTAAATCCACTCAAACCATGATCATGACGGATCCGATTGAATTCTGTAGTATTTCTTCCAGTAAGTAATTTATGAGGATAGGCTTGATGACCGACATCAAAGATAAATTTATCCTCAGGAGAGGAGAAAACATAATGCAAAGCTATCGTTAATTCAATAATACCTAAATTAGAGGCTAGATGCCCTCCAGTTTTGGTAAGAACAGAAATAATTTTATGACGCATTTGCTCAGCAAGAAGAGAAAGCTCAGCAAAAGAAAGCTTTTTTAGATCTGCAGGAGAGGATATCTGACTTAAAATAGAGGAAATTTGAGAAGTCATGGCTTTGTAGTCATAGCAAATGTTTGTAAAACAGGCTGGTCTAATGTATCTTTTAGAATCGTGCCATTAGACTGTACGGAAAGAATATAACATTGTTGATCTTTGAGTAGGATCTGATCTAAACTCTCGTGTATTAGAGAAAACATTTTCTCATATGCAACTAAAATATCATCCAAAGAATCAAGAGAATCTAAGTGATTTTGTAAAGAACGAAGTTCTTGAGTTGCGGAATCTAAATCCTTAGGGGACATCGCTCACTCTACAATTAATGTGCGAAAGATTCTTCAGAAAGAAGATCTTCATTTCGCTTTTCTGATAACTCACGTACACGTTCTTCAGCTTTATGAATACGGGACTCACAAATGCGCATTAGCGCATCTGCTTCTTCATAAAGTTTTAAAGAAGAATCTAAAGAGGTTGAAGGTTGATTCATAAGATCTACGATCTCTTCTAACCTTTCCATAGCCTTTTCAAAGGGAATTTCTTCCATAGTTTAAGACTCTTGAGTTTCAAAATTCTGAATATCCGTTACAGTAAGAGTGGCTTCCCCATCCTGTAGTCGTAATCTTACACAACTATGTTTATGTAAGGTTTTTGCCGAGATAATAGCGAAATTTTCATTAAAGTCAAAGAGCATAGCATAACCACGTTTCAAAACATTTTTAGGATTTAATGAACTCAGTTGTTTAGAGACCGTGTGATATTTTTCCTGATTTCTTTCTACAAGGTGGTGTAGGGAAAGTATAAAATTTTCACGAGTACGAAAATAATACGCTCGATGCTCATATACAGTATTGATAAAAATACTAATCAAACGTTTCTTTAAAAGATTAAGAGAATGTTTTTCCTTAATAAATTGCTGATCTAATTTAATTTTAAAATGTTTTAATAGTATTTGCTTATGCTCTAAAGATTGATGGAAATATCTTAGGCGTTGATATAAAGCTCTATGAATTTGTTGTTTCCAAGGATCTAATCTTTGAGCAAACTGCTGTGTATTATGAAAAATAAGATTTTTTTTCATATGTGCGCAAAGATGTTTTAAAGCGAGTAGGCGATTGTGGAAAGCCTGAACGATCATTTTCCAAAGATCATGAAGGCGATACGTTATACGTTGTAACACATCACTTTGCAGCCACCGTGTATATTGTGAATAGCGCTGTTTGCATTGTGAAAGTTTTGTTTGTATAGACCGCTCTACGGATAAGCAAAGATAATCTAAAGATTGCTGCGCTGAATGGAAAAAATCTATGTGATCTAAATAACGCTTCCATTGCTGAATTTGTTTTGTTTTTCCTGAAAGAAGTTGCTGTGCATGTGCATTCAGGTAGTGTAAATAACTTTTAAATACTTGGATTTGCTCTTGACTACTTTGACAAACAATTTCTGCAGCAGCAGAAGGTGTGGGAGCACGGACATCTGCAGCAAAATCACATAGTGTATAGTCGGTTTCATGACCCACAGCGGAAATGATGGGAATCGAACTAGCATCTATCGCTTTTATGATGATTTCTTCATTGAAAGCCCAGAGATCTTCAATGCTGCCACCACCGCGTGCTAAAATAAGAACATCAGCTAATCGTTCTTGATTTATCACCTCAATAGCTTGAGAAATCTCTTTTGCTGCAGTTGTTCCTTGGACTGTTACAGGATAAATAAGAAGTTTGTATTGATAACAGCGACGGGAAAGAATACGTAGAATATCTTGAATTACTGCACCCGTAGGGCTGGTAATCACTCCGATACATTTAGGAATATTAGGAAGGGTTTGTTTTTTCTCTATAGCAAAATAACCTTCAGCAGCTAGACGCTTCTTAGTCTCTTCAAATTTTTGTAAAAGATCTCCCTCTCCAGCATAAACTAAAGCATGGGCTACAATTTGGTATTGACCTCGTGGAGCATATACGGTGAGTTTTCCATGAATGATTACAGAATCACCATCTTTAGGACGACGATCGAAATATTTACTTTTAAAATGGAAAAAAGCTCCGTTTAAAAAAGATTTATTATCTTTAATCCCGAAATATAAATGTCCGCTAGGCTGTAGCGAGACATTACTTAATTCTCCTTTCACGACGATGTGGCAAAAATTTGACTCAAGAAGATTCTTTATGGATTCTGTAAGAGTGGTTACTGCTTGAGGAGAAGATGAGGTTGTCATACCCTGGAATGCCAAGAGGTTTCAAGTTCTATTTATTTTAAAAATAAAGTACCTTCTTAGTAGAAAACTAGCAAGAGCGGTGAATTCGTGTCTATAGTGAGACATGAGCTTTAAGTAACAAATTGAGGACATAGATGGAACGTAAGAGTTATGTTTTTGGTAATTGGAAAATGTATAAGACAGTCAAAGAAGCTAAAGAGTACATAGCTGTCTTAGGCCCACTTCTTAAAGAAACATTACCTGCATCTGTAGTCGGCATTACTCCGGCATTCACGGCATTGAGCGCTTGTAGCGAGGTGATAAAAAATTCTAACTATCCTATTTGGTTGGGGGCTCAAAATGTTCACCAGGACACTTCTGGAGCTTTTACCGGAGAAATTTCCATGCCTATGCTTAAAGAATTTAACGTGGATTACGTTCTTTTAGGACATTCAGAATGTCGCCATATCTTTCACGAAGAAGATGCTACAATTGCTCTTAAAGTTGGGGCTGCATCCCGTGAGGGAGTTCTCCCTGTGTTATGTATTGGAGAGACTTTAGAAGTCAGAGAAAAAGGCACGACAAAAGATGTTTTATCTAATCAGTTGATATTAGGCCTGGCTCAACTTCCTGAAACGTCTTCTGTAATCATTGCTTATGAACCTGTTTGGGCAATAGGTACGGGTAAAGTTGCCTCAAGCGCAGATGTACAAGAAGTTCATGCGTTTTGTCGTGAGGTTCTTGCTAAGATCTTCTCTAAGGAAAAAGCGGATACAATTTCTATCCTTTACGGAGGTTCTGTAAAGGCAGATAATGCTGAGGGATTTGCTCATTGTCCGGATGTAGACGGTTTATTGGTTGGAGGAGCCTCTTTGGATCCTAAAGTTTTTGCCAGTGTTATAGAGAATTTTAATCTCTAGATTTTGTGGTATTAAAAAATTTATTGCCTTTTGAAGCCGTAGTTGATGAAAAATTTTCATAAATTATGTTAGGGTTTTGTCTGAGAATAGTGTTTCAAAGCAATAAAATGTTTTTCAATATGGTGATTAATTTAGTTTTATAAGAGAATGTCATTTGAGCCTTTTTAGGAATTTTTACAGTTTCTTGAGAAACCTGCGTAGAAAAAGCTTTTTTACATATTGAGAAGCGCTTTGTTTTTTGGAGACTGTAGGATAAGAAGACAATGAATTAAAGGGCTAGGAATTCATCCCCAAGTAAGTTTGTTGATTTAGGAGAAGCGTCGTGACTGGCTTGTTTTATTCATTTTTATTTATTTTTCTGCTTTTGTGCGTAATCCTTTGTGGACTGATTTTGATTCAAGAAAGCAAGAGCATGGGATTAGGCTCATCTTTTGGTGTCGACTCTGGAGATTCTGTTTTTGGCGTATCGACCCCAGATATTTTAAAGAAAGTAACAGCTTGGCTTGCCGTAGCTTTTTGTTTTAGTTGCTTACTTTTGTCTTTTGCTACAACACACTTAGGAAAAAATTCTCAAGAGCTCCCTGCAAATGCTCTGGAACAAGTTTCTCCAGATGGAGAGGAAATCCCTAACGAATAACATCTTTACAAAGATGATAAACCTTTATGTAAGGTGAGCTATTTATTCTTAGGAAATAAATTTTAAACAGTCATGATCTTATGAAAAAAATCTTCTATATATTGTGTTTCTGTGGTCTACTGCCTGTCACTACAATGTTTTCTGTAGAAGAAGTTCAGGAAGAGATAGAGCATCCTTCATCATTACCTACGGTCTGTCCCTTCTATTTAATAGAAGAAGCTAATTAGTAGCTTAATCTGTGGGTGATAAATAATGATTAGAGAATTAGAATACTATGGCAGCCATATATTGCGTAGAAAGGCTGATATAATTCCCGAAATTACTGCTGAGATTCGTCAGTTAGTTCAGGATATGTATGAAACTATGGTAGCTCATAAAGGTGTAGGCCTAGCTGCTCCTCAAGTAGGGGAAAGTGTAAGCCTTTTTGTTATGTGCGTTGAGGGGGAAACAGAGGACGGAGATTTGATCTTCTGTGATTTCCCTAGGGTATATATTAATCCTGTTCTTTCTAATATTGCTGAAGATCTTGTTATCGGTAGAGAAGGTTGTTTATCTATCCCTGGTTTGCGTGGGGATGTTTATCGTCCTCAAAGTGTCACCATAACGGCTATTAATCTTGATGGTCAAGAATTTACAGAGAATTTAGAAGGGTTTCCTGCACGTATCATCATGCATGAAAACGATCACCTTCACGGTGTTTTATACATTGATAAGATGGAAGAACCTAAAGATCCTAAGAAATTTAAGGCGGCATTAGAAAAAATACGACGTCGTTATAATGCTAATTTAAAAGAAGACGATCGAGCTTCTTAACTGAGAGTTATATTTATTATTCCAAGGATTTCTTTAAATCTTAACTAGGATCCTTATCTTTCTTATCCAGTATTATTTATTAAACGGGCGTTTAGGTTTATCTAGTTTTAGATAGAAGAAGAAGCGGTTATCCGCTTCTCGTTTTTCATATACGGAATATAGCTGCCAATGTTCAAAGACTTTTGTTCCTAAAATCATCTGGTATTCAAGATAACTTGGTGTACTTGTCCTATGCCAGCCATATCTTAATGTTAAATGGTAATTCCAACAGGGATGAGGACGAACAAAAACCTTTCCTAAAATGAGATTCCTACGATCAGATAGAGGAGAATTAAAAAGCTCTTCAGGAGAGCGGCTAACATCTAAGATATAGTTTTCCCTGTCACATTTAAGAAGGCTATATTTACTTCTATGAAGGAACTCTAGGGTTAAACCTATATTATCACTTCCTACCCATTGCCAAAGGAGATTCATGTGATCCCAGCAATGTTTTTTCCATATCCATTCAGCATCTAGAGATAAAGTATTTTTACGATCTAAAGGTAGAGAAATCGTACACGCTGTTTTTGGAAATGTTGATCTAGCAAATGTATTTTTAAAGATTTGCGTTGTCCAGAGTTTTGCCGATGCCCGGGGAGCACTAGGGGAAACCCTATTTAATATGAAAGACTCTACGCCAACTTTACATAAATGTAGAGAGGAAAAGGCATCATTTATAGAAAAGATATAGTGTTCATGATTTTTTGCTAAAGGATGTGTTGCCGAGGTAAAGGAAATAAAGGGTTCTACAATGTGTTTTGTATGAAGGTAATTTTTATATGCTGAGAAACGATAGTCTAAATTTACTTGTGCAGAAGCTTGAGTATGCCTTAAAGAAGTTTTTGGAACATTACTATAGTAAATTGCAGATGCGGAGACTGTCGGTGTTAGCGTTCCTATAAGCAAAGGAATTGTACGGTAGATTTTAGGAGATGCCGAAGCTCGTAATGAAGAAAAGTTAGATCCTGGAATATTATTGCTAAAGGCAAAGTTTAAATACCCACATTCGAACAGGTTCTCAATAAAGATTCCCGTGTTTTTAATATTCACAGGATGCTGTTTCAAAGATAAATAGGGAAGCTCTTGATTGACATTCTGGAAAGGATTAACTTTCACAGAAGAAGATAAGCTACCGTCAAATAATGTATCTCGCCAGGTAAGACTAACTTGTGTAGGACCGGTGTTTTTTAACGAGAAATTATTCGGAAAAATATCTGCGACAGTTTCCCAACTATCACTAACATGATATTCTCCTGATAATTTTGCTTGTTTTCGCGATAGAGAAAAGTTCCCATTAAAGCGATAGCGATCCCGAGGTTCTGCCATATCAATCGCTAGGCGATGGGCGTAGTAACTTTTCACATTAAAGACATTTTCAGGATTGTCTTTTTGAGAAAAATGCATGTTATAACCGATGCCAATGCCGTGCTTGAAAAAGCTATCTAGGAAAAATGTAGACTGGAAATGCCTTTTGGAAATCGGTGAATAGCTAACCCCTAGATACGACCCTAAGAAACCTCCTGTACCTCCACGGAAATTAATTGGAGGTTTAGGGATTTCCATAGGCATAATAGAAAATTGCGGAAGAAAGAGTATAGGAATATTACAGATGCTAAATGTTGTTTTTCCTATAGAGAGCACATTGTCAGAAGAGTATTCTAGATAATCTCCAGAAAGGCAAATATGTTTTCTAGGGCCCTCGGATGTGGATATATATCCCTTATGGATAATCAAAGTTTCGGGGGTCAATGTCATCATAGACCCACCTAAAAACCATGGATACATAGCAAATCTACCGTTTGTCAAAAGACATGAATCGGTATCTTCGTAATATTCTAGGTAATCACAAACTAATGTTTTTCCTCGATAATTAACCATCACATTGCCATGAGCAATTAATTTCATCCCACGGTCAGGAACATTATCTACATAAGCACGATTTGCCTGTATGCGAAGATTGTTATGAATATTAAGTACACCATCTTCGATATCTAAAGTTCCTGATAACCCTTTAAAATGGCTAAGATAAGAGACTTTTTTCTTTGCGGCTTCTTTATGTGTTAATGCGTCTACTGAAGATGAAAATACCAGGAGGGAGGATACAAGGAGGTAGGGGAAACAACGCTTCATACATCTCTCATTATTCTATGATTTTCATCAACAGCCCAGCTAGAATATGACTATTTTTTGCTTTCGTTTGTGTCATAAGCTGGATGAGTAAGCGGATATCTTCATGAGTTTTTGAGGCTACCAGAGTTTCAAGGATATCTAACATAAGCTTAGCTCGTGTTTCTGGAGCGATTTGATAACGAAGATAGGGAGAATCAGGATGTGGTTGTTTATCTTCCGTATCGATAAACAATAAAGTTTCTTGAATGAGATCTTGAGCATAACGATGTAAGGATAATTTTTTCTCAGGATCTTTAGTAAGATTATACAAAGCTAAATCAGCATAAGCACGAATTACGGGTTCTCCAGGGAGCTGAGAGGCCCGTGAAAGAATTTCTAAAGCTTGTTGATGTGAAGAATGTGCTAGAAAAGTTATTGCCTTAGAAGCGAGGATAGTTTTTTGACTTAACAGGATCTTTTCTATATAGGGAAGATACGCTTCTTTGGGAAGTTGCAATAGAGACATAAGAATTTGTTCTTCAGAACTTTGAATTGCTGATAAAGCTTTAGCGCGTTCCGTAGGATTTTGAGGAAGGATAATTCCTCGACATTTCCATGCTTGTGTAGCGCGTCCTTTAGAAAATGCTGGGATGAGTGCTTGGCTATAGTGCGGCTGTATTAACCATTCTGTAATGTAGTTAAGAAGATTAGGATGATCGCATCCTAAATGTATTAACGCCAAGCCTGCATTTAACTTTGCTTCGCTGTTTTTAGTATTTAAAAATACAGGAAGCAGTAGAGAAACTCCCACTTCTTTTGATAATAATCGTGCTGTGTAGAGAGCATTCGAGCGTTCTTCTCGCACCTGTTTTTCAAAAATAGGAAGAGCATCTTCTTCTTTGCCAATAGCAATTAATGCTTGAGCAGCAGCCAAAGATAAATCGGGATCATTTCTTTCCGAGAGTTTTTTTATAGCATTGTAGCTTTGACCATCTTTTAACATGCCTAAAGCATAAACAGCAGCTTCGCGATCCAAGGGAGAAGCGCTTGTTAATAAATGGCGCAATGTAGGTAGAAACCGTTTTTGTTGATACTCTCCAATGAGTAGGGCTGCGTAATTTCTTGTTGTACTTTTTGTTGATGAGAGCAACTGACGTACATAGGTGTCCGATTCTTCAGTTTCCAATCTTAGGAAGATAGCAGCAGAAAGACATTGGATTTCTTCTGGGAGTTTATAAATAAAAGAATGGAGGTAATCAATAACTTTAATATTTTTTAATCCTGCCAAGCGATAGGCTGCTTCTAAACGAATCACAGGATAGGCAGAGGCAAGAGCTTTGAATAAAAGCTCGTCCGATGTTTTTCCTAGGTGCGAAGATAAAGCAGATAATACTAGTAATTGCTGCAGGGGATCTTCTGTTTCCATAGCTTGTGAGAGGATTTCCAAAGATTCTGAAGAACCTACAATACCTGCACCTATAATTGTACTTTTTCTTATATAGGGGTCTTCTGAGCGTAGTCCTTGTATCAAGCAGCTCTCAGAGATTTTTCTTAATAAAGGAAAGTCGTGTTCCCCATGAGCATCTAAAGCTTCTAAATAAGCAACAAGAGCTTGTTCTACCGATTTTTGGCTAGTGTAAAGGATTTTATGGCTTATGGGATCAGGAAAGTTACCAAAGACTAAACTGGGAAAACCTAATAGTAGTCCTAGGGATGCGATTAAACGAGATAGTCCCATAAATTAACGTCGAACTCCAACAAGAGATGTTTCAATGTTTTAATAGGAAGACCCTGGACGTTATATGAGCAGCCCTGGATATTATCAATAACTAATCCCCCGCCTTCTTGAATGCTATAGCTTCCACATTTATCCAAAGTAGAAAATGCTTCAACATACCTTCCTAAGTATTTTTCAGGGAGCTCAGTAAATGTCACCTGTGTTGTTTCTTCTCCAGTTGCTAATTTCTGATCCTTGAGAAGAGCAATACTAGTAATTACGGAATGTGTTTGACCACTTAATGTTTTTAACATCTCAATAGCTTCATCATGCGAGCTCGGCTTATTAAAAATTTTTCCTTTATAGACGACAACAGTATCGGCAGTAAGGATCAAACCTTCGGGGTGGTGGTCTTTGACTATAGATTCAGCTTTCCCTATCGCTAATTCTCGTGAATATGCAATGGGATCACCTTGATAGGGAACTGCATGTTCTTCGAATTTTGATGAGATGCAAGTAAAGGGAATACGAAAATATTGTAGAATTGATTTTCTTCGTGGAGAAGAAGAGCCTAAGATCAATTGTGGTTCCATATGCCCTCAATAAAATATGTTCTTGACTATTATATAGCTTAGGCTAGCTTGCTGCTGCTTGTGTAGTCTGCCATAGTTCCATCAAAGAAATTGATCTTACCTTTATCGAAGATAAGGAGTTTTGTTGCACACTCTTCGATTAAAGTTCTATCATGAGAAACAAATATGGATGTCCCTTTATAATCATTAATGGCCCAGGCTAATGCAGAAACAGATTCTAGGTCTAAGTGATTGTTTGCTTCATCAAGAATAAGTACATTGTGATTTTCCAACATCATCCCTGCCATAAGCAAGCGTGCGGTTTCTCCTCCGGACAATGCCTTAATTTGTTTAAAGGCATCATCTCCACCAAACAACATTTTTCCTAAAACACTACGGATTTCTTGATCGTTAATACCTGTTTTGCGATTGCGTAACCATTCAAACAATGTTTCATCCCCGCAATTTTTTAAAACATCAGAGTGATTTTGGGGAAAATAAGAATAAGCAACTTGATGACCAATTTTTATAGATCCTTGATTAGGAGCCTCTACAGCAGCTAAAAGTTTCATTAATGTAGTTTTCCCAAGACCATTGTTTCCAATAATCCCTAGTTTATCTCCTTGATAGATCTCTAAAGAAAAAGGCTGAAATATGGGATCCTCATCATTATAACTTTTGGTGATACCTTCTATAGAAAAGACCACTTTGCCAGAAGCTTTTTCTGATAGGGGAAAGCGTATGTAAGGACGCTGAATATTAGATTTTTTTAATTCTTGAGGTTGTAGCTTTTTAATTTCTCTTAAGCGAGATTGCACTTGACTTGCTCGAGAGCCTGCCCCAAATTTAGCGACAAAATCTTTAAGCTGAGCAATTTTTTTCTCTTTAGATTTAATGTCGGCTTTCTCTTGATCTCTAGAAGCTGTTTTCATTTCTACCATGGCATCGTAATTGCCTGGATAGATGATGACAGTGTCGTAATCAATATCAGCAATGTGAGTGGTGATAGTGTTTAAGAAGTGCCTGTCGTGGCTAACAACAATTACAGTGCCGTCGTAATCTTTTAAAAAATTTCCTAGCCAGTTAATCGAATAAATATCTAAATGGTTCGTAGGTTCGTCAAGAAGTAGGGCTTCTGGATGTCCGAACAAAGACTGACATAAAAGCACACGAAACTGCAAATCTATAGGAATCGTCGACATTTTATTATTGAATAATTCTTCAGGAATACCAATGCCTGTGAGAAGTTCTTCGGCTTCAGATTCTGCTCGGTAACCATTTTCTTCACCGATGATTTCTTCCATTTCGCCAAGTTTGATACCAATGGCATCAGTGAATTCTTCTAAGTATAGAGCATCTCTTTTTTGCAGAGCATCCCATAGACGAGCATTGCCCATAATCACACAATCTATGACAGAAATGTCTCCAAAGCTATCAATATTTTGACGTAAGATGCCAATTTTTTTAGGTAAAGAAATTGACCCACGCGTAGGCTCTACGAAGCCTGTGATTATCTTTAATAATGTAGATTTTCCCGCGCCGTTAGGTCCCGTTAATCCGTAGCGATTTCCAGGATTGAAGACGACAGAAACGTCGTCGAACAATACCCGTGTGCCTAAAGTTTTGCCGATTTTGTCAAGTACAATGCTCATAGCATCTAGCATAACAAAGAGGATCTTAGAGCACAAGAGGTTTGCCTAAGGTTTAACTATGGGGGTGAGACTCATCATGAGTTTGCTTTTTAAGCTTCATAGATACATGAGTATAGATAGTTGTAGTTTCTAAAGAACTGTGTCCAAGAAGTGCTTGAATCGTTTTTAAGTCCATACCGTTCTCTAGCCAATGTGTGGCAATCGTATGACGGATTGTATGAGGTGTGATATTCGCTGACAAGCCTGATTGAAGAAGATATTTTTGAAACTTTCTATCAATAGAACGAGTGGTTAATCTTTTCCCAAAACGATTTAAAAAAATTGCTTGAGCATCTTGCTCTATAGTAGCTCTTTTGGGGTGATTTAAGTATTGTTGTAACCATTGGGCTGCATGAGGAGTAATAGGGACAAGACGTTCTTTTTTTCCTTTTCCTTGGATGCGGATAAGATTAGAATTAAAATCGATATCCCAGTGATTGATAGCTACGATTTCACTAATACGTAATCCTGAGCTATAAAATAGTTCCAATAGGCAACGATCACGAAACCCAGTATATTTCGATAGGTCAGGGATTGCCATAAGAATTTCCACTTGTTCATAAGTAATGGGTGAGGGTAATTCTTTAGGGAGCCTGGGCCCGTGAATTGTTTCTGTAGGATCCTCAAGGATGATGCGGTGTTTTATACAATATTGTGAGAAACTTTTAATTGTTGAGAGGCGACGTTTTATCGTGCGTTTTGATTTATTTTCTTGCATCAATTCTAAAATATAGAGACGTATTAGATCTTTTGTAAATAAAGAGAAAGAGAGCTCAGCAACTTTTCTTTCTTGAGCAAGTAAGCAAATAGGTACAGACGGATAGAGTTTATTCCGTCTTTCTAAGAAATTTTTGAAGTTGTTTAGATCTATACAATAGTTTCTTAAAGTATGAGGAGATGCTGTTTTTATGTTTTTTAGATAATCAAGAAAAGCATAAAAAGCTGAAATCATAGTTTTCCTAAGTACTTTTCTAAAGTATCTCCTTACTGAGATTTATTTAGAAGAGGGGTTTTTAGGAAAGGGATAACTACGGAATTCTTCAGCAGCAGCGACATTAGGGAAAATTTTCCGAGCTTCTAGTTCGAATTCTTTAGAATTTAAATAACGTGCAGAAAAGTGTGTGAGTACAAGTTGTTGCGCTCCAGCAGTCAAAGCTTGTGTGGCAGCTTGTTTTGCTGTCATATGGTAATGACTTTCTGCTAAATGACGATGTTCTTCAAGATATGTGCTTTCACATAACATAATTCTTGCATCTTTGGCTAAATCTACAACAGATTGGCAGGGGAGAGTATCGGCAATAACAGCAATGCTATCGCCTTTTCTGACATAGCTTACATCTTTAAGATATATAGTATTTCCATTTACGGTTACTTGATCATTGCGAATGAGGTCTTGCATAATAGGTCCGCGTAATCCTGAAGTTTTGATTTTTTCTGGAATAAATTTTATCGTATCAGGTTCTGTGATTCTCCATCCCAATGTGTCTACAAGGTGATCGAGTTTACGCGCTTCAATACGAAAATTCCCAAAATCTTCAACAATCCCTTCTTTATCTATAGGGTGCTCTACAACATTTATGATCTCATGATAGATAGTGCCATAACGTAATCGATCGAAGTATTTTTTCCCTGAAGCTGGGTAGTAGCAGTGTATAGGATGGGTAACTTTATCTAAGTTCAATCTCATAAGCATGGAACCCAAACCTAAACAGTGATCCCCGTGGAAATGGCTGATAAAGATTCTGGAGACTACAGTAGGAGCAATATTAGCAAAAATGAATTGTCTTTGTGTTCCCTCGCCTGGATCAAAAAGCAAACCTTCGTTATTCCAACGAAATAGATAGGCTCCTTGATTACGCGTTCGCGTAGGTTGTTGACTAGAGCAACCTAAAATAATTAATTCTCTACAGCTCATAAATTTAGGAGAAAGTTTCCGGGGAAAAAATAGAATAAACTAATCCAGTAAAAATACTCTACTAGAACTTACCTCTGGATATTATGAATTTTATTTTTAATTTAATCCACACAGTTGAAGTGATCAGCTATACTTCGAGGGTAAATAAGGTTTCGTTACAGTACTAGGATGTGTTTTGGGTTGGGAAGAATCAGAAGAAGATAGATTAGAAGATGCGCTAGGAGAGGAGCTTTTGGGTCGAATTAGATTTAAAACTGTTGAATTTTTTCTTCGTGGTTGAGGTGCTTCATCAGAAGATGTATCTTGCACTTGTGTCTGTTGAGGACGAGCTCTTACAGTTTTTCGTTGTCTTCTTCGGACTTTTCCTTCTTGTTCTTGGACATATTTTTTCTCATCATCTTTGATGATTTCATGAAGTAGACGGTTGTGTCGTGTATCTAATTTGGACAAATCTAAATCTCTAGGGCGTACAGAAACGGGAGGTTTTGATAAACAGCTCATGATTATGGGGAATAGGGCCATACCTACAAGAAGCGAGGCTAAGGCGGTAATACCAATGTAAATTCCTTCGAGAAGAAATGGAGTAGCTAGAAAACCTCCCATCATAACTGCTGTTAGCAAAGCTAAGATGACCATGCAAATTAAAGCAATAGGGTTGCTGCCTTTCTTACCTTCTACTTTTTTTGCCGTATCTGTTGTTATAGTGTGGTTGGTGTGGTTGTTTTGGACAGCAACATTGGGAGTGAATCGAGGAAAAGTCATGAAAGTCTACTTCATGGGTTTATTTTAAGAATGTGCAGTTTAGAAATTTCGGGAACGTTTGTAAATATACAGTTTTTTTTCTAGAAAGAGTTTAGAGCCGTTAGTTTATAAAGGAAACGGCTCTAAACTATGTCATAAGAGTTAATTAATGTCTGGAAAAGCAACTTTGAAAACATCGTCATAATGTGCAACAAAATGAATCTTCAGACCTTTTTTTAAATAGGCAGGAAGTTCTTCATAATCACGACGGTTATCTTCAGGGAAGATTAAGACATTTAACCGTGATCGACGTGCAGCTATGAGTTTCTCGCGAATTCCTCCCACTCCTAATACACGACCTGTTAATGTGATTTCACCTGTCATACCTAAGTTTTCTAAAATAGGTTTGTCCAAAAGTAAAGATAACAAAGAAGTCACCATCGTTACACCTGCTGAAGGACCATCTTTAGGTGTTGCCCCCTCAGGAATATGAATATGTACCTGAGATTTAGAGAAAAAGCTATAACCAGGAGCATAGCGTTCTAATGCGCTATGCAGATATGTCCAAGCAATCTGAGAGGATTCTTTCATAACATCTCCGGCTTGTCCTGTAAGATGCATATCAGTTTTCATTGAAGGGACTTGAACACTTTCAATATATAAAGTAGCTCCTCCTAGAGATGTCCAAGCTAACCCAGTGGCGACACCGACGGGTGTATTATCATAAAAACGATCGCTAGAGAAGATGGGCTTGCCTAAATAATCCTGAAGGTTACTTACATTAATTTTATATTGTATATGTTTTGGATGCGTTTTTTCCTGATTTTTAACTATTTTAAGAGCGACTTTCCTTAGGACTTTTTTAATATTTCCATTTAATGTGCGCACACCAGCTTCTCTAGCATAGTTATTAATCATGTGCTTTAAAGCTTCGGATTGGAATGCAATCTCACGAGCTGTTAGTCCCATTTCTTTACGTGCTCGCGGAACAAGATATTTTGTTGCTATCTGAAGCTTTTCCTCAAGAATATAACCCGAAAGACGAAGGATTTCCATACGATCTAAAAGCGGATCGGGAATAGTATCCAATACGTTTGCTGTTAGAATAAATAGAACATTGGATAGATCTACTCGTACGTCTAGGTAATGATCTAGGAAGTCTTTATTTTGTTCCGGATCTAAAACTTCTAATAAAGCTGATGCAGGATCGCCATGATAACTCGCACCAATCTTATCAACCTCGTCAATCATAATGACGGGATTCATAGCTTGACTTTGTTTTAATGCTTGGACCATTTTTCCTGGCATGGCACCGATATAGGTGCGCCGGTGTCCTTTGATTTCAGCCTCATCACGCATTCCGCCTACTGAAAAGCGGAAAAATTTGCGATGTAAAACTTTTGCTATACTACGACCAATACTTGTTTTACCTACTCCTGGAGGACCTACTAGGCAAATAATGCTTCCTTTAAGACCTTTCGATAATTTTCCTACGCTAATCAATTCTAGGATGCGTTGTTTGATATCTTCTAAACCATAGTGGTCTTTATTAAGAATCATTTCAGCTTTTTTGAGATCATGGTATTCTTTGCTCTGAATTCCCCAAGGAATGATAGTTAGCCAGTCTAGGTAGTTACGGCATACAGTATATTCTGCTGATGATGTTTCCAAGGTTTGAAGTTTTTCCATCTCATCTTGAATAACTTCCATGGCATAATCAGGAACCTGACGTTTTTTTAACCGGTCCATGAATTTTTCTAAATCAATGGCTCGGTCTTCTTTTTCTAGGCCTAGCTCCTTTTTGATCGTTTTCAGCTGTTCTTTTAAAAAGAATTCTTTTTGACTTTTGGTGATTGTTGCTTCGATTTTTTGATTGATACTACTTTGTAGACGGCTAAGATCTAGCTCTTTTTTAAGGAGGATCAAAGCTTTATCAATGCGATCGTGCATATTCGTTGTTTCAAGAACTTCTTGAAGCTCTTCCCTAGTCGCTGTTGTTAGTGCTACAGAAAAATCAGCGAGCTTTCCTGGTTCAGTAAAATCCGAGTGCCCAAGAAAGATTTGGAGTTCTTCTTTAAATAGGGGATTGAGCTTTAAAAGATCTTTAATTACAGAAACAATGCTAATAGAATATGCTTTTAGCTCTTCAGTTAGTTCTTTATTGTCTTTGTGATAGGAGACTCGCGCCTTAAGGTATTTATCTTTGAGAGGCTCTACAATGCGGATACGTTCTTCTATACTGAGTAATATTTGCGCGCTGCCTCCTTCTATAGGCATAATACGCAAGATGCGTGCTGCCACTCCTACGCGATAGAGTTGGTTGAAACCCACTTTTAAAATATCAGCATCTTCTTTTTTGGTAAGAACTAAACCTATATATTTTTGCGAAGACTTTGCTAGAAGCTTTAAAACTTCATAATAAGGTCCGGATTCTATGAGAATCGGAGCTGCCATGCCCGGGAAAAAAGGACGCTTATTTAGTGGGAGGATAAATAATTCGGAAGGTAAGGAACGATCATCTGATTTTTCTTCGACTTCCTCGGATTCATCTAAGAGTTTTTCTACTTCTTCAGGATTAGGATCCAAGATCTGAGAGTCGTTATTTATTGTAGAGTCCACAATTGTCCTTATACTAAAATCATCGGATACATTTATCTAAGTTGCTCTGATAACTTATTGATAGGAGCAGTTTCAACAATAAAGATCCTCTTTTCGATATATTACAAAATCATCGAAATTAGTGCACCTACACAACTACTAGAGAAATAGCAGAGCTAAGGAATAAGAATTAAAAAAGATGAGGGTTTAACGCAAATCGTTTTTCTTAATTTTTAAAAAAACAATTCTCGAATATTTTTGCCTATATGTTTCAGATTAAATAATTTCTCATTTTTTTTTATCAGATCTTAATTTAGAATAATTTTCAGATCATCGGGATCCCTCTTGTTACTAGCTATTTGGATTGTCTGAAATCTGTAAAAGATTTTCTGATAATTCAAGAACAATGTTGTCAGTTTTCTAGTTTAGAAGAGGTAGTCCGAATTCTCTTTGCAATAAAGAGGGTGAACGATCGTTCAATCAAAATAATAATATTTTTAGATTAAAGAAAAGTCTTAACTTTTTAAAACATAATAAATCTACTTTGGATTTATTGTGTTTGTATATTGAGTTTAAATTCTTCTAAATCTTCGGAATTAGTTGTTTTATTATTTATTTTATTATTTTTTTGATTAAAAGTTTTTTAGTTGCTATAGTTTACTTGTTCGATTCTAATTTGAATTATGCATTTTCATAGATACGTTATTATTGATACTTCCGGGTATCAACCATTTTTAGCTTATGTAGATCACCAGAAAGTGTTAAAACACTGGCATCTACCCGTTGGTCCAGATCAAGGATTGGTTCTAGAATTCATTTTTAAAAACAGTTCTTTATGCTTCCAGGGGATTGGGGTTGCTGCTGGTCCAGGGAATTTTTCTGCAACACGCATTGGGTTGTCTTTTGCTCAGGGATTGGCTTTATCTCGAAAGGTGCCTATGATAGGTTATAGTTCCTTGGAAGGATATTTGACCCCTAAGGACAAGGGAAAGGCTTTGATGCTTCCTTTAGGAAAGAAGGGTGGAGTGTTAACTCTTAGCTCAGATCTATCGGAAGATGGGTTTATTTATAAAAAGAACGGGGTTGGTCCCGGAATTTTATTGCCTTATGGAGAAGCTTCCGATTATTGTTTAGCAAATAATTGTTATCACGTCATCTCTCCTAATCCACAACTTTTCATTGATAGCTTTTCAAATAGAATCCATGTAGAAGAAACTGCGCCCTCGATTGACCATATTAGAAGAAATGTAGTTTCTCAACTTATGCTTTTCGAGTGTAGTCAGCAACTAATTCCGGATTACCGCAGCTGCTCCTGTTTTTTTTAGCTTAAAAATATTTTATCAGTAGGCACAATGGATTAAAAAATCAATCTTGCTGCTTTTCCAGTGCGTTACACGTCAACTAACTCTTGAAGGGTAATAGATCTGATGTTACAATCGAGGCGCCTCTAACATAGCAGAGTGAGACGTCTAGCTGTATTGTTTTAGGCTTAACAGTGATTATATATGCGAAATAAGGTAATGCATGCCCAGTGTTAAAGTTAGAGTTGGTGAGCCTGTAGATCGAGCTCTGAGAATTTTGAAAAAGAAAGTTGACAAAGAAGGGATCTTAAAGGCTGCTAAAGCACACAGGTTTTATGATAAACCTTCAGTAAAGAAGCGAGCTAAATCTAAAGCCGCAGCTAAATACCGCAGTCGTTAGAAAAATGTCCTATCTAGTGGTGTTTGATTTATGGATTACTATGATGTTTTAGGTGTTTCTAAAACTGCCTCACCTGAGGAAATAAAAAAATCTTATCGTAAGTTGGCCGTTAAGTATCATCCTGACAAAAATCCAGGGGATGCCGAAGCAGAAAAACGTTTCAAAGAAGTCTCAGAAGCCTATGAAGTTTTGAGTGATCCTCAAAAGCGTGAGTCTTATGATCGCTATGGGAAAGACGGGCCTTTTGCCGGAGCTGGTGGTTTCGGTGGTTCAGGTGGCATGGGCAACATGGAAGATGCTTTGCGCACCTTTATGGGAGCTTTCGGTGGAGAGTTTGGTGGCGGTGGAAGCTTTTTTGAAGGTCTATTTGGTGGTCTTGGAGAAGCTTTTGGCATGCGCGGCGATCCTTCGGGAGCTCGTCAAGGAGCTAGTAAGAAAGTCCATATCACCCTAACATTTGAAGAAGCTGCTCGCGGTGTAGAGAAAGAGCTCCTTGTATCTGGATATAAAACTTGTGAAACTTGTTCTGGTAGTGGTGCCGCTAGTGAAGAGGGAATCAAATGCTGTGATCGATGCAAAGGTTCTGGACAAATCGTTCAAAGTCGTGGCTTTTTTTCTATGGCATCAACATGCCCTGAGTGCGGTGGAGAGGGACGCGTAATTACAGATCCCTGTTCCAATTGTCGAGGACAAGGAAGAGTTAAAGACAAACGAAATGTTCATGTGCAAATTCCTGCCGGAGTTGATTCTGGAATGCGTTTAAAAATGGAAGGTTATGGAGATGCTGGACAAAACGGTGCTCCTGCTGGAGATCTTTACGTTTTTATTGATGTAGAAACGCATCCTGTTTTTGAGAGACGCGGAGATGACTTGATTTTAGAATTGCCTATTGGTTTTGTCGACGCCGCTTTAGGAATGAAGAAAGAAATTCCTACGCTCTTGAAAGAAGGTACGTGTCGCCTTACAGTTCCAGAAGGAATCCAAAGTGGCACGATTCTTAAGATCAAAAATCAAGGATTCCCTAATGTTCATGGTAGAGGACGCGGGGATTTACTCGTTCGAGTTTCTGTAGAAACTCCACAAAATCTATCAGAAGAACAAAAGGAATTACTCCGTAAGTTCGCAACTACGGAAAAGGCAGAGAATTTCCCTAAGAAACGTAGTTTCTTGGATAAAATAAAGGGTTTTTTTTCTGACTTCGCCGTATAGATAAGAGATAGAGTGAGTCTATCCGAGGAGCAGATATGGTAGCAATACAGCATCAACTAGGATCTTCTATTAAGGAAGTTCTGAAATTAGTCTGGAGCTTAAGATTTGCTGAAAACAAAATGCTCCTTCTTTCTCGACAAAGCGATTCCGGAGGAACTTTCCAGTTGTCCTGTGCTGGTCATGAACTTGCAGGAGTTGTCGCAGGAAAGAGTCTCATCCCGGGCAAAGATTGGTCTTTCCCTTACTATAGAGATCAAGGATTCCCTATAGGTTTGGGATGTGATTTTTCCGAGATCTTTGCTTCTTTTCTTGCAAGATTAGCCCCCAACCACTCTTCTGGTAGAATGATGCCCTACCACTATTCCCACAAAAGATTGCGTATTTGTTGCCAGTCCAGTGTTGTCGGCACACAATTTCTTCAGGCTGCGGGACGAGCTTGGGCTGCGAAACATACAAAATCTAAAGAAGTAGTCTATGTTTCTGGGGGAGACGGATCTACATCTCAAGGCGAATTCCATGAGATGTTAAATTATGTTGCCCTACATAAGTTACCGTTGGTTACAGTAGTACAGAATAACGCCTGGGCGATTTCTGTTCCTTTTAAAGATCAATGCTCCACAGACCTAGCTCGTTTAGGGGAGAGTTATCACGGTCTTTCAGTATATGAAGTGGATGGTGGTGATTACTTCGGTTTAGTGGATACATTTTCTAAAGCTGTAGATAAAGCTAGACACGCTTCTA
This sequence comes from Chlamydia poikilotherma, assembly GCF_900239975.1. Taxonomy (NCBI): domain Bacteria; kingdom Pseudomonadati; phylum Chlamydiota; class Chlamydiia; order Chlamydiales; family Chlamydiaceae; genus Chlamydia; species Chlamydia poikilotherma. Next base: position 377,768 of record NZ_LS992154.1, read on the forward strand.
CTCCTGCTTTAATTCTTATCAAAGTTATGCGTTTAGAGCCGCATAGCAACTCTGATAATCATGAGAAATATCGTAGCCGTGAAGATTTAGATCATTGCATAAGTAACGATCCTCTAATTCGTTTAGAACGACAAATGATAGAAGAATGCGGTATTTCATCTGCTGAGATTTTAGAAATAAAATCTGAGGCAGAGGTAGAGGTTGCTCGTGCTTGTGAACTTGCTGAAGAGATGCCCTTCCCTAGTAAAGGTTCTACAAGTCATGACGTATTTTCTCCACATACGATTTCTCTGATTGATTATGAAGACTCTTTAGAAGCTCAGCATTTACGTGATACACAACCGAAAGTAATGCGTGACGCAATTACGGAAGCTTTAATTGAAGAAATGAATAGAGATTCAGGAGTAGTTGTTTTCGGTGAAGATGTTGCTGGAGATAAGGGGGGAGTTTTTGGTGTTACAAGAAATCTTACTGATAAATTTGGCATAGAACGCTGTTTTAATACACCATTAGCCGAAGCTACAATTATAGGAACTGCTATTGGTATGGCTATGGATGGTATTCATAAGCCTGTTGCTGAAATTCAATTTGCTGATTATATCTGGCCAGGAATTAACCAGTTATTTTCCGAAGCCTCTAGTATTTACTATCGTTCTGTAGGAGAGTGGGAAGTCCCTTTGGTTATTAGAGCTCCCTGTGGAGGATACATACAAGGTGGTCCCTACCATTCTCAAAGTATAGAAGCTTTTCTAGCACATTGTCCGGGAATTAAAGTTGCATACCCATCTAACGCTGCGGATGCAAAAGCTTTATTAAAAGCTGCTATTCGTGATCCTAACCCTGTGGTCTTTTTAGAACATAAGGCGTTATATCAACGGCGTATTTTTAGTGCTTGTCCGGTGTTTTCTTCGGATTATGTTTTACCTTTTGGTAAAGCGGCAATTACCCATCCAGGTTCGGATCTAACGATCGTTTCTTGGGGAATGTCATTGGTTATGAGTATGGAAGTTGCCAAGGAATTAGCAGCTTTGGATATTTCTGTAGAGGTTATAGACTTACGAACAATAGTTCCTTGTGATTTTGCCACAGTTTTAGAATCTGTGAAGAAAACAGGGAAACTTCTTATTGCTCATGAAGCTTCAGAGTTTTGTGGGTTCGGTAGCGAACTTGCTGCGACTGTAGCTGAACAGGCATATTCTTATCTTGACGCCCCTATTCGTCGTGTTGCTGGATTACATGCCCCTGTTCCTTATTCAAAGGTATTAGAAAACGAAGTTCTTCCCCAGAAGGAGAAAATTCTTCAAGGAGCCAAAAGCTTAGCAGAATTTTAATTGTTGTAAGCTTTTTGTAAGATAGATAGTAGAGGAAGTTCTGCTCTACTATTTACAGTAATATGTGTTAGAGAGTTTCCCCCAGTTTCTTCTTCTAAACGTATAGCCTCTAATAAAGCTAGACAACATTCTGAATGCCAAGCTGAGTATTCTTCTTGATCTGGTCCAATATTATTTAATCCTAGAAGTTCAAGTTGAATCGAGGTGATGTTGTTTTCTTTACAGATCCCGAATATCGTTCGATACATTCCTACTGCAGCTCTGAATTCTCTTTCATAATTGAAATCCCCAAAGTTAATCGCTCTGCGCTGTACATTACGTGTAAGAACAATGCTGGGAGGGTTTACACAGATGAGGTGACTTGCGGGTGGGATATCTGTGGTTTTATTTACCCAAGCTCCAGCAATAACCGATTCCGGAGGGAAGCTCGTAGACTCCGGTTTTGTAATATCATTCCAACAAACTTTCTCTATATGCGCACTTAAAGCTAAAGATCTTCCTAATAGTAGATGCTTTTCTCTACCCGCATTTGTCAGAATTAGTATTGCAGAATTTGTTTTCTTTAAGAAGGGGTCATCCAAGGGATGACCTTTTAAGAAACATACATTGAGATTAGTATTTTTACTCTGTGTAGTCACATACTCCGTATTTTTATTCATACGTCCTGCAGGATGTGTCCCAGTAATCACAAAGCGATTTTTTAACAGATTAGCTATGTATTGTGGTTTTAAGTTTGAAAATCTCGGAATTTGAATTTCAGGAACAGGTACCGGCACAATAGGGCTTACTGGAGGTGTAGTTTCTACAGGAGTTGGAGGCGGTGTCACAACCGGAGATTTTGATGGTGGTGTCGTTGGTGCAGGCGTTCCTCCGGGTGTAACTCCTGTAGGTTTTGGTTTGATTGGAGGGGAAGAAGGTGCTGGTATCGGTAGAGGGGTTTTTCTTAAACGCGAACCTAAAAAGAAACAGGTAAGAATCAATAAGGCAAGGCCAATAACAAGTAGAGGTAGGGCAATGGCTAATGAAGAACCTAAAGACAGGGAGACAATGCCTCCGATAATTAATGCAATTGCTAATGCAGTAATTGTCTGAAAAATGCGCGTAAGGCGTATTTTCAATTTTCCAAGATTCACGTGAGTAATTGGTGTTTCTGGAGTGGGATTTGTGCTTTGATTATTGGTGGGTGAAGTAGACACAAGCTTGCCTTAAGTTGAATATAATCAACGATATACTTAAGCCGTCTAGTTTAAGCGAAGCGCATAGGTTTCACAATAAAAAATTTTTTTATACAGAAATTTTATTGTGAATGAAAAATTTTTCTATAGTTCAGAAATAGAGTTGATTAAGGAGAAATTCCCCACTGTTTTTGTTTTTTCTAGCCTAATACCGAGAAAAAACAGAAGAATGAGCATTAGGGTAAGTTTTTCCGGAGACATAGGAGCGGGGGATAGGGATGTCAGAAAACTATGACTATGAAGAAGCGGGTGTGAGATGATCCAGGAAATACAAATTTTTGTTGCAGGGGCTATAAACGGAAGAATCAAAGATAAAAGAATTAGAGAGAAAATTGGGAGGATAAGTAAGGGGAAAAATAGATTGTAGATTAGACCATCCAAAGGAAAATGTCCAAAGAAGTTCACCGTAGGGAAAAAGAGAAAGATCTGCGAGGCTAGCGCTATAGATAGAGCTCCCCAGAAATAGCGAATAAAGGGAAGTAAATACTCAGGAGCTATTTCTTTCCAGGGTGTATAGAAAAAACGAAATAGATGAGGGAAGAAAAGTAAAATGCCCAAAGTAGCTAAAAAACTTAGAGCAAAAGCCGGAGATAGGGGAGAGAATACTAAAGAACACAAGATACATCCGATCCCTAAACGATTCAGACTAGAGCAGTGTCCTGAAGAAAACGGAGAAAAACAAATTAGCGCTAGGGAAATCCATGCTCTCCATACCGAAGGAGACCAGGGGAACAGAAGAGTTAGTCCGGAAAGTCCAATGAAAGTAAGTAAATATTTTATTTTTGATGGGAATATACCGAAAAGAAAAAACAGAGCGGAGGCAAATAAGGAAAAATGCCATCCAGAAATAGCGAATAAATGAGCTAGTCCTTTATTTTTGAAAATTTCTTTTAGATGTTTTGGTAAGGGAGTGCCAAGAAGAAGGCTAGAGGCGAATTGTCCTGATTCTCCAGAAGAAAATAAATGTAAAATGCGTTTACGACATGATTCTCGTAATTTATGTTGAATACATGTTATTTTTCTTGGCTGTATTTCTTCATAGCAACCATTAGACTTAAAAACAATTTGAGATGTATGATCTAACGTCATTCCTTCGATGTAGTATTTTTTATTTAGTTCTAAATATGCATCTATAAGAATAATACAAGGAACATGACGGTATTTTTGTCCGCAGGAATATTGTAGGTGAACAGCTTCTCCAAAATATCTATTTTCTTTTCCAGATTTAATGATAAAGCTTCCCGATGATTGCCCTTTATGAATAGAAGAAGATCCTGATAGAGTTATTAGGGGTATAATCCAGCAAATTCCCATAAAGAGTTGGTGTTTACGTTGTTGTTTGGGAATAAAAAGAGAAAGAGCTAGGAGTAGGAATGTCCCGCATAAAGGATGAGGACGTGCTACAGTTCCTGTTAGCCAATAGAGAGCGCAGATTAATAGAGGATGTTGTTGTTGAAAGTATCGACAAGAATGAATTAGCTGTATCCATAGGGAATAAAAAGTTTGAATAAGGACAGAGGATGAAAAAGTTTCAAAACGTTTTAACATCGGTTCATTCTTTTCCCACTCTTGAAGTGTATTCTATAGAGCAATTACGTGAAGAAATGTCTTGGGCAGAGATTTCCAAGAAAGCTCCTCGTTTGCCCCGAGGCTGGTACGAGCTGATGGGACTATCAAAAAAGGATAGGTTAGATTTTTGCCAAGAGTATTGGCTTACTGTTTTGGGAATTAATGATAATCAATTTCCAGGTATTTGTCGTTTTTTTTCTCTATTAGATAGTCTAGATGTTTATATTTATCGCTCTGCTAATGAACCCTATGATACAAAGATGCTCTATACTTTTGGCGATGGCCGTTGTGGTTTTCAAGGTGAACCTCCTTTATTAGAGATCGAGGGGCATTGCTTCCCTAGATTAGGAGATAATGATTATCAGAAGTTTTTCATGATTCATAATGGATTTGGAAAATGGGAAGATGAGGGAATCTTTTCCTACCGTTTTTTAGCCAAAGTGCAACATAAATTACGAGAGCTATTGTTGCGTTTAAAAAAGATCTCTCCTGAAGATAATTGTGCGTCTTTGGGGATTTTTCCTTTCTATGGTTATGAAGAACCTTTGGCCTACCAATGTTTTCTGTTTGATCCCGAAGTGCGTAGGGATTGTCCTTCACCGAATGTATTTTTGAGTGAGGATAGTTTACTTCATAGAAGTTTAGAAAGTATTGAGCTTTTACATTTAACTACAAGTCATTATCCTTCCTTCCTTTCGTGGTTAGAAAACTACTTACATAGTGAAGAGGTTTATGGTGGATGAATGTAGAGAATACGTATTAGATGTCGAAAATGTGGAAGTTTGTGTGGATTCTCAAAATGCTGATGAACTGACATGTGTATGTATTGTGAAAAACACTTCTGGAATACACGTTCGCCCTGCAGGCGCCATTGTTAAGCTGTTTGATGGTGAAGATTGTGAAGCAAGCTTTACTTATGCAGGGAAAACGGTAAATGCGAAAAGTATAATGAGCATACTCATATTGGGAGCGCCACAAAATGGAGAGATTTTTGTGCGTATTAAAGGAAAAGATGCTAATCGAGTATTGCAGAAAGTGCAGAATGCTTTTGATTCAGGTTTTGGAGAGTTGTAGATGAACAAGCCCACGCCTTCTGTAGAACAAAATGAAGAATGGCGAGTTCCAGGAATGACCTTAGTTTCTGGGGTGGCCATAGGGAAAGCTTTTTTCCTAGGAACCTCTCCTTTGCAAATTCATGAACTTACCTTACCTCAAGAGGAAGTAGAACATGAAATACATCGTTACTATAAAGCATTGAATCGTTCTAAATCTGATATTGTTGCCTTAGAACAAGAAGTTCAAGGAAAACAAGGTCAACAAGAAATATCCTCAATACTACAGGCTCATTTAGAGATAATAAAAGATCCTATTTTGACTGAAGAGGTGGTGAATACTATCAGAAAAGATCGTAAGAATGCTGAATACGTATTTTCTTCTGTCATGGGAAAAATAGAAGAATCTTTAACAGCTGTACAAGGAGCCTCTTTAGCTGTAGATCGTGTTCAAGATATTCATGATATTTCTAATCGTGTGATTGGTCATTTATGTTGTCAACATAAGAGTTCTTTAGGGGATGCAGATCAAAATATCATTGTTTTTTCCCAAGAGCTTAATCCGTCAGAAGTTGCTAGTGCTAACCCCTCTTATATTCGAGGATTCGTTTCCTTGGTTGGTGCTCCGACGTCACATACCGCCATTGTTTCCAGAGCAAAAAATATTCCCTATTTAGCAAATTTTTCTCATGAAAACTGGGAACGTATTCAAGAATATTCCGGTAAGCTTGTGCTTATTGATGGTATTCGTGGCGAGATTATCTTTAATCCTAAATCAAAGACTCTTGAGAATTGTTATAAGCAAAAAACCAAAGCTTACAGTATAAAATCCTACCCACAAGCATCACCGCATGCAATAGTGTCTTCTCATGCTGCTAGTCTTGAAGAGTTGCGTATGCTTTCAGAATTTTTTCCTCAAACATCTATTGGTCTATTTCGTTCTGAATTCTTGGCGATTGCTGAAGATAGGTTGCCTACGGAAGAAGAACAAGCTGTGGTGTATAAATCTTTAGCTTTATTTCCAGAGCGTGTGTCTGTTTTACGTCTATTTGATTTCGGAGAGGATAAGCTGTGCCCTGGTCAAGATCCTATTCAAGAACGTTCAATACGTTACTTATTGAAGAACTCGCAAATGCTTGATGATCAGCTTCGAGCTATTTTAGCAGCTTCGGCATTAGGCCCTTTAAAGATATTAATTCCCGGCACGGCCGATGTTATAGAAATTATAGAAGTGAAACGTCGATTAGAAAATGTACGCCGTTCGTTTACTAAAGATCATAATATAGAAAACATTGTCTGGGGGAGTATGATAGAAATTCCCTCAGCTGTATTGATGATCGATGAGATTCTTCAAGAATGTGATTTTATTTCCATAGGTACCAACGATCTTATGCAATACACCTTAGGAAATAACAGAGAAAGGGTTTTACCTTATTACCTGGATAATCCACTACATCCCTCGGTAATGCGAATGATTCGCCATGTAGTATCTAATGCTAAGCAGCATGATATTTATACATCTATTTGTGGAGAGGCAGCAGCAAATCTATCTTTAACACCATTTTTCTTGGGATTGGGAGTTCAGGAATTGTCTGTTGCTATGCCAGCTATTGTAGAACTAAGAGAAAAAATAGCTTCTTTGAATTTGAGCAATTGTGTAGAGCATACCGAGAAATTATTAAGAGCAAGGACCTGTGCAGAAGTTCAGGCCCTACTATCTTAAAAAGGCATTCCTCCGCGCATTACAGACATCTCTTTATCCATAGCTTCTTTGGCTTCTTTAAATGCTGAACGAAAGAGATCTTCAATAACTTCAGGTTCTTCAGGATCAAGGCATGTGGGCTGTACTTTGACAGAAACAATATCACATTTGCCATTGATCACCACAGAAACGAGTCCATTACCTGCTTGTCCTTCATAGCGTTTTTGTTCTAGAGAAGCTTCCATTTCTAGGAATTGCTGCTCCATGATTTTTGCTTCCTTTTTCTTTTTAGCATATCCACTGCCCATGATTACTCCTTAGTTAAAATTCCTGAAAACTCAACAACAGCAAATTGTAAAATCGTATCTATAGTAGCTGATCCTACTAAAGAAGGGGAAGCCTCTTTTTGATAGGAAGGTTCTTTAGGAGTCGGAGATTTTGAAGATGGAGATAAGAAACTTTGTTCTTCGTAGTGCTTTTCAGGTTGTACAAGTTTAGGAGATTCTTGCTGTTGGGAGATATTTCTAGGTGTATCAAAAGTTGATGTTTTAAGTTGGGAAAACAGAGTTTCTAAAGAAGGACGTTGGCATATCCGAATTAGATGAATAATTACGGTTTCTAAAAATGTTTTCTCAAAGATAGTTTGTTGTAGATGTTTCGCTGACTCTCCGAGAAAGTCAATAATTTCTAATAAACATTCGCTAGAATACTGCCTAGCTGTTGCTGATAGAGGGGAATTTATCTGATCTTTATTAAGAAGTACATCGCGATAGAAAACAGTGAGATCATGAAGAAAGGTTATTGGCGCTACTCCAGAATTTATTGCGGTAGTCACGGGAAATAAAGCTTCGGCATATTTTTGTGTCCGGATGTACTCCGCCAAAGTGCACAGAGTATCCTGAGAGACTACACCTAAAGCATCAGATACAGATTCTTGAGATAAGGATTTAGGAAATAGCCCTATGACATAATCATAAAGAGACTCCGCATCGCGTAGGCTTCCTTGAGCTGCCCTAGCAATAGGAAGAAGAGCTTCCCGAGAAGTCTCTACGGAGTTTTCTTGAGATATGGATACTAACTTATCTACAATCATTGTCTCGGGAATTCTTTTTAAGTGCATTTTTTGACAACGGCTTAAAATTGTTCCAGGAATTTTATAATTTTCTGTAGTGGCCAAGAAAAATTTTACATGACTAGGAGGTTCCTCTAAAGTCTTCAATAGAGAATTAAAAGCCTCTTTTGTCAGCATATGTACTTCATCGATGATATAGATTTTGTATTGCGATTTCGCCGGAGTAAAGAGGACCGTTTCATTGATCTGACGAATATCTTCGATACCCCTATGGGAAGCACCGTCAATTTCTATAACATCTAGGGAGGTTCCTGAAGAAATTTCTTTGCAAACACAACAGTGATTGCAAGGTTCGTTGTTAGAAGTTGGTTCTATACAATTCAATGCTTTAGCAAAAATTCTTGCTAAGGTTGTCTTCCCAGTTCCACGAATTCCTGAAAATAAATAAGCGTGCGCTACACGTTGAAATTGTAAGGCATTTTTTAAAACAGTAACTACAGCATCTTGTCCGAGAATTTCGGAAAATGTTTGGGGACGGTACTTTCTAGAAGAAACTTGATATGTTGTAGATGTCATTTATTGAGCCTCAAAAATTCTTGCGAGGAGTTTTTTTATTTAATTCAGGTGACTATTTTTCCTGGGATTCCTAGACTAGGTGTCCCAAAAATGCGCTCACTAATGAATTTGCAATTAGGGACAGCTTTTCTATGTTCACTATAGTATAAAGGGTTGGAAATTGTCCCTCTTTAATGAATATATTGGTGCATTAGATAGAATATAGTGTTGTTTTGATAAGGTATGGAGTACCATGAAAAATCGTCATTGTTTATTTGTAAAAAGATGAAATTGCTAGTTTTGAATAAAAAATGGTGTTTTGTTCTTTGGTGTGATAGCTAAAAAATAATAGATATATCCTGTATTGAGCATATGATCAAGCAAATGGAAGACCGTAGGCAAACTTACCGTAGTACTACTGCTGAAATAGATCAGCCGTGGTCAAGGTATCTTTTATATTTTGGTATTACGGCTATTTTTGGTTTAACGTTATTCTCTTTTATCTACCTTAGAGTTCTTCATATTCCTGTATATAAAGAGGGGGATATTGCTCAGGTATCTCTGAGTTCTCCTATCGACTTTTCTATAAGTTGGAACGTACATGCATTTTATAGTAAGACTGCCGAAGTTCCTGAAGTATTTGGAAAGGTCTACCGTATTTCTGAAAACACGTGTTTTGAAGAACCCGAAGAAGAAGAAACACGGCGGTGGCTAAAAAAAACTCAAGATTTTCTTGGCTCTGTGGGATTTATAGATAACTCTACGGAAACTTGTCTTCAAGATCTTCATTTGCGTCCCTCGGCCCTGAAAGAAAGAGATCGTTTGCTAGGAATCCATGTAAGCGCTGATTCTAGGGAAGTTATACATCAATGTGTTGCACATGTGGATAATTTCTTAAGGTCTGAAAATTGTCCCGCATCTTGCAGATTGCATATCATAGATAATCTAAAAGAAAAGTCTTTAGCTATCGCTGTTGATAAGGAGAAATCTGGCTATGTTAAAGGAGATTTACTTGGAACACGGCGATTAGAGCATTTTCCGAAGGGCAGTTCTATTATAAGGCAATATCAAAGAATTAATGGGAGAGATGCAAAAATCCTTCGCTGCTTACGTCACCAACTCGTATCCTCAACAACACTATTTTCTTACCGCGGAGCTTTAGGAGTTCTTCTTTTAGTGGTGATTATTTTAATTTGGGGCTACCGTTCATTGGTAACGTTTTGTCCTGAGTTATTGATGTCACCAAAACGTTTTATGCTCTATATTGCTATCTTTTCTCTATCGTTGATCGGAGTAAAGATTACAGAGATTCTTTGTGCATTAGGTCCACAAAGTTGGGAAATTTATCTTTCCTATCCACTGATTCTTCCTTTTACAGCTATTCTCTTAGGTCATCTTGTAGGCCTTCCTCTTGCAGGAGCTTCATGCACATTTTTAGGAGTTCTCTATACTTTAGAATCAGATATTTGGAACAATAGTTGGTTCCTTGCTATGAACTTATTAAGTTCATGGAGGATTTTATGCACATTGAACCGAGTAACGCGTCTATCTTCACTGTTTTGGTGTTGTATGAAGTTGTGGTGGGTATCTACAGCAATTTTGACAGGATTCCGCTTGTTCTTCAGTGCCGCATCTATAACAGCTTTCCGTGCTGATTGTTTAGGAAGTTTTATTTATAGCTTAATTACTGCTTTAGGTGTTGGAGCATTAATTCCTGTATTTGAATCTTCTTTCGGTGCCTGTACTCATAACCATTTATTAGCATATTTAGACTCTGATTATCCTTTATTAAAGAGACTCTTCGAACAGGCTCCTGGAACTTACCAGCATTCAGTTTTAGTGGGTATTCTTGCAGAATCCGCAGCTAATGCTATTCATGCTGATGGGCTTTTCTGTCGTGTTGTCGCCCAATATCATGATATCGGTAAGTTAATTAATCCGGGATTCTTCCTTGAAAATCATCAGATGCTAGGAACATCAAAAAGCAGTCTCTCTCCAATAGAGAGTGCGAAAATGATTATCCGGCATATTCCTGAAGGAGTAGAATTGGCAAGAAAGGCCGGTCTTCCTGACTCTTTTATTCGTATTATTGAAGAACATCACGGCACATCAGTACTTCTTTCTCCTTATCATCGTCATTTACAAAATAATCCCAATACGGGAGCATCAGATGAAGAACTTTTCCGTTATCCAGGAAGAAAACCTTCCTCTAAAGAATCTACAATTATCATGATTGCAGATTCGTTTGAAGCAGCTGCGCGTTCTTTAGAGGGAACAAGCATGGTAGCTTTACGGGATCTTGTAGATAAGATTGTATCTGGGAAAATGCATGACGGACAATTTGCAGATTCTCCAATAACTTTGGATGAGCTTACGACCATCTGTGAGACTATGGTCAAAACGCTCTATAGCGCTTTGCATTCCCGTGCAAAGTATCCTGAAATGGCTTTGAAGCCTTGTGTCTAATAAAAGCTTGCGGATAGATTTTAAGTATCCACATTATCTAGCTTTCTCGTTGAGCAGTATTTTATTCCCGCCGCTATCCCTTTACTAATACCAAAAATAGCTTTTGATAAGCCTACAATTAAAAGGATGGGGATAAGAAGAATAAGTAGAGGTAACATAAATCCTAAACCACCCAGAACACTAATGATAATGGGTAAACGCATAATCCGTGCTGTTTCTCGGCATTGGGGGCATTTTGTATTTGGGGTAAAATCATTTACTTCTTTGAAAGCAGCTCGAGCCTGCACATATCTGCGGTAGAATACCCCAGCGTAAATCAACCCTACAATAGGAATTAAGACCATAGGAATATGCTGAAGCCTAGTCATCATAGCTTCTGGAGCCATGGGAGAACCATGAATTATCTCGGGTAATATGACAGTGGACGTTTGACAAATGCTACCGTTTTCGTTTACGTGCATATGTTGAGGAATTTGAACTATTCCCATAAATCCCTACTTATTTAATTTAAAAATTTAGAAGAAGTCGTAGTGAATTATATTTCAATGAGAACGATAATTTTAACTAAATGAAACTATTTTATTTCCATTTGTAAATTAGTTCTATGGCTTTTATTGAAGATAAGAAATTTTGATACAGTTAGCCTTGTTGTTTCGAGAGGCGATTTAATAAATGGTTAAGGTATATTAACAAAAGAATATAAAAAATAGTTTAATAAGATGATATTTCTTTTATTAACAATATTTTAATTCAAATGCTCTATCTAAAACTCAAATTCACTAGATTGAGGGCATTTTTTATTAAAATGCCCAACGGCTATCATAGAATGGATTTTATAATAATTAGTAGGATTGAGAGCCTCGGCAGTGTGAGGCAATTTTTGAATAGAGATTCATGATTAGTAAAACGGATCCCACAAGAATCATGATTGGGAATAAGAGACCCAATCCACCAAAAATAGAGATACTGATAGCAAGATTTAAATGACTTGGATCCAGCCTAGAACAGGTTATATTTGTGCATTTTTGGCTGGGAATATAGTTTAATTTCGCGTATTCCTTTTTCATCAAAGATTTTTGATATAGGAGACGACCCGCAATCAATAAACCTATAATTGGAATACAGGAAACAAGCTTCTGAACCCGATGTAATTTGGTATCTGGATCCATTAGATATCTTGGAGCATGTAATACAGAAGATGCTTCTATATCCGATGTATAACCATCTTCATTGGTATGTACGTGTGCTGGAATAATTGTGCTAATAAGAGGCATAAGGGAACTACCTTCTTTGAATTTAATTAGGGGATAAGGCTTTCTCTAAAGTTTTTCTTTTTATTAGAGAGCAGATATGTTATTTTCAAAATTTTTTTCACCTATTCTCAATAAAGAAAAAATAAGCGCAAGTATTTTAGCGTAAATTCAAATAAAAAGATAGAGTTTTTTCAAAATTTTTAAAATCAAACATAGAATAGCTCCGATAATAAGAAAGGGAGTTAGCAGCCCTATACCTCCTAAGATTCCAAATGCAATTAGAGGAATATGGTATTTAGGATGTAAACGAGAGCAAAGTTTATCAGCGCAGCTTTTATTGGGTGTGTAATTTAAAATTGAATAAGCAGTACGCATTACCGTGAATCTACGATAGATTAGGAAAATTGTAAAAATGAGTCCTGAAATTGGAAAGACTAGGAAGCGCATGCTAATTTCAGGAAAATATGCTGTTTTACACACAGTGATTTTTGTTGTAGGAACCGGTATCAAAGTATTCCTGTTTGTAGTGTGTATATGAGTAGGCAGGGTAACGTACGAGGTAAACATCATATTGCCTCATGAATTTTATGATTTATGATTGCAACATTGTTTATTTTAATTACTTATTAACGCTATTTTCATTGGGATATTCCGATAACGTTTATCACAGTCTGCTTTAGATATAGTTTTAAGCTATATTTTTAGATTAAATAGAGATTAAGAGTTTATCTTGAGCCATATTCGATGTGTTTAATGGGAGTAAAAGTTTTTTCCAAGCTTCGATATTTTTTGCCGCAGTAATGCTTAGACGCCCTTGAAGAGGGTGGTAAGGGGGAGGAAGTACTTTGGTATAAGGTAATTTTAAGTGTAACCTAATAACAGCCGCTTTGGCAACAACAATAGCGTCATATTTTCCACTTTCTAGTTGCTCAAGTCTCTCTTCTATTGTACCTCGAATATCCAGAATCTGTCCTTTAGGAAATAAGGTTTTTAGCATTTCTCCCCGACGCAAAGAAGAGCTCCCGAGTCTAGGGTTTTTAGGAAAGCGTTTCCAAAGGTAACGTTCGCCATACACTAAAAGGTCCGAAGAGTCTAAACCTTTCGTTATTGCTACAACGGAGGTTGTCGATGGATCGGGTAGGTCTTTAGCGGAATGCACGGCAAGATGGCAGTTGCCTCGAAGGACAAGCTTATCCACAGCATCTGTGAAAAATTGTGAATTTTCTACAAGACGTAGAGGAGTGATTTTGTCTTTATCTCCACGAGTATTTGCTGTGTGTATCTGAATCCAAAGTTTAGGAAACCACGAATGAAGAAGACGAACACATTCGTGTACTTGAGCTTGTGCTAAGGTAGATCTTCGAGAAGCTATGCGTAAAGGACGTCGTCCCACGCAAAAATCAGAAAGAAAAGGATCAGTGTAGCAATCGTATAGCATCTTTTATAGTTTTCACCCCTCGAATATCTAAATGATCTTTAATTTCAGAAGATAATCCCGAAATTTGTCCTTCCGGAATGACCGCGCCTTTAAAACCCATGAGCTTACTTTCTTTAAGACGTCTTTCTAAATGAGTGACGTGACGAATTTCACCCCCCAGACCTATTTCTCCAGTAAACGTATAGTTTTGAGGAGAAAGGCGATTATACAGCGATGACACTACTGCGAGTCCTGCTCCTAAATCTGCAGCGGGCTCTGTAATTTTTAGCCCCCCAGCGATGGATAGAAAAACATCAGCAGTATGGAATTTTATTTGAGCGCGCTTTTCTAGAACAGCTAAGAGTAGTAAAAATCGATTCTGATCAAATCCTGAGGTTTTTCTAATCGGATTTGCAAATGGAGAAGATGATGCCAAAGCTTGCATTTCGATAAGAAGAGTTTCAGATCCTTCGATAATAGGAATAATTACGGAACCCGTGGTTTCTGTAATTTTTTCTTGTAAAAAGAGACCAGAAGGATTGGTAACTTCTTTTAATCCGTCAGCATCCATAGATAAAATAAGCAATTCATTCGTAGGGCCAAAACGATTTTTCACAGAGCGTATCATACGATAATTGGCGTGTGAATTACCTTCAAAGTATAAAACGGTGTCTACAAGGTGTTCTAGTACTTTAGGACCAGCAATTTCTCCAGATTTTGTTACATGACCTATAATAAAAGTTGTGATCTGTGATTGTTTAGCAATATGCATCAGTTCAGAAGTCACTTCTCGTACTTGAGCTACAGATCCTGGAGAAGAATGCAATGCAGGATTAAATATGATCTGGATAGAGTCGACGATTAAGATATCAGGGTTGAGTGTTGCTACTTGTTGTTTAATATCATCGAGATTTGTTTCGGGAAATAGATAGATGTTTGCATTGGAAATTTTTAAACGTCGTGCTCTTAAAGAGGTTTGCGTTACAGATTCCTCTCCACAGACATAGAGGACTTTAAGACCTCGATTAGCAAATTTTGCTGATGTTTGTAAAAGTAAGGTAGATTTTCCAATTCCCGGATCGCCACCTAATAGAGTAAGACTACCACGAACAGCGCCACCACCTAGAATCCGATCCCAGCCCGGTTCTCCTATGCATAAACGTTCTTCCTCGCGAAGCTCTACAGTATTCAAAGATACTGCAGTTGCTTGCGATCGAAAACGTCTTCCATTTTGAGAAGGGGAGGTGATTTCTTCAATAAATGTATTCCATTGTAGGCATCCTGGACATTGACCTAACCATTTTGGTGTATTGGTTCCGCATTCATTACAAGTCCATTGTGTTTTTATCTTCGTAGTCATGGGCATCCAAAGCTTCTTGAGCTGCTAGTTTTTCGGCTTCTTTTTTCGATAAGGCAAATCCTTCACCCCACACTTCATCATTAATTATTACCCGAATATGGTAACCAGGGGCACCTTGTTGAGATGTCCACGGGGCGCATTGGTATACAGGTAACGTACGCAATTGTTTTTGCGTGAGCTGTTGTAGACGATTTTTAGGATTTCCAAGCATAAGGGGAAGGATATCCTTTTTTGAGGGCAACAAAGGTACGGTAATTTGTCTTGCTGGAGCTAAGCCTCCATCTAGATAGACAGCTCCTAAAATAGCCTCAAATAAATTGGCATAGGCCGAGGTTCTGCCTCGCTCATTTTGAATCCTTTCTCCTTTGCCTATAAGTAGGTATTCTCCTAATCCTAATGCGTCAGTATATTGGCAGCAAGAAACTGCATTTATCAAAGCTGCACGTGCTGTGGACAGTGTGCCCTCATCCATGGAAGGAAATAATAGGAATAAGTGTTCGGTTACGATTAAGCATAACACGGCGTCTCCTAAGAATTCCAAACGCTCGCTATCTTCGGTAATAGTCACAGTCTCATTCCTATAAGAAGGATGTGTGAGAGCAGTAACTAAGAGTTTCGGTTGAGTAAATGTAAAATTTAATTTAGCTTCAACTTCTTTAATGTTGATCAGATTATTCATAAAATTATGAAATGTTGCCCTATTAAAATATAACGCATTAGTTATCGGAGTTTTTTTATAGGCGGAAAAGGGCTTAAAGTCTATAGTACTTTTGGTTACACTCTCTTAAATGGATAAGTATGAGGATTGTTCTGCATTTAGAACACCTGCGCCATTTTCACAATCAAGGTAGTATATTATTCGAAGATCTGGTCTCTGCGGACGAGTGTTTTGCGCTAGAAATAAAACTAAGACACTTCGTGGAATCCATCTCCAAAAATACACTAGATGCGCGCTGGAGAGACAATATTTTTCGCACCCTTCCTGAAGTGGCAGCTTTGGTTAAAAAGCGACATTTGGATATTTTTGCTGCTAATCTTGTCCACCGACCTAGATTATTATTAGTCAGTGATTTTTGGGTTTTCCCTGAAGATAGCATTAGCGAAAGGGAAGAAGATTGTCAGTTACTCTTATCTCTATCAGGAGATAAGGTAGGTCAGGGAGTCTTTTTTGTTGGACCCTATCCTACGGAGCTTTATTTTCCTGAGAAAGGAGAAACGGCTCTTTTACTTGCTTTTTCTTCCGCAGGAATTCCTATTTCCTAAAGACATTTCTCTCTTTTAGATAAATATACGAAATTGTTTGCCTAGAGCTATTTTTATGTTATGAATGCATAAGATCGCGATTTGTTTTTAGGAACTTTTATGAAGCATCTTCCGGAGAAAATAGAAACTCTTTGTAACCCTATAACAGCAAAGAATATCTTGACTTGGCTATCTAGTGATTTTGGTAAAAATGACGAGGATACTATAGCTGAGCTTCTAGAAAACAATCCGCAGCGTCTTGAAGAACTATTTGGGAAAACTCTTGTCTTTGGTACTGGAGGATTGCGTAGTCCTATGGGATTGGGCACCAATAGAATTAATATCTTCACATTGCGACGTGCTACTCAAGGTTTGGCACAAGTATTAAAAAAACATAACCCTCATCCAGGGGATTCTATTCGCGTAGTCATCGGTTATGATACGCGGCATCATTCCTTTGATTTCGCTCAGGAAACTGCGAAAGTTCTCGCGGGTAATAAAATTCATGCGCTTATATTTGAGGATCCTGAACCTCTAGCCTTGGTTTCTTTTACCGTAAGATCTCAACAGGCTTTAGCAGGAGTGATGATTACTGCTTCTCATAATCCTCCAGATTATAATGGCTACAAGGTCTATATGGCTTCAGGAGGGCAAGTATTACCTCCTTTAGATCAGGAGATTATTCGAGCATCAGCAGATGTTGAAGAAGTTTTATTCGTTGATTCTTTAGAAGATCCCTATATTCATTTTGTGGGAGAAGAATATGAGGCTTTATACACCGAAACCGTACACCAATTACAGCTATATCCTGAAGATAATCGTCTTTCAGGACCGGCAATTCACGTAAGCTATTCCCCACTCCATGGAACTGGAGTTACTATGATTCCTCGAGTTTTAAAAGATTGGAATTTTCCTATGGTTAAGCTTGTTGAGAAACAAGCGCTTCCTGATGGAAGTTTTCCTACGGTAGATTTGCCTAATCCTGAAGATTCTGAAGCGCTAACTTTGGGAATTGAGCAAATGATAAAGAATCAGGATGATATTTTTATAGCTACAGACCCTGATGCAGACCGTTTGGGAGTTGTATGCTTGGATGAGAACCGCCCCTATATATTTAATGGAAATCAAATCGCCTGTTTGCTTGCCGATCATATTTTGCATGCTTGGTCAGCTCACTCTCCTTTGGGTAAAGAAGACAAGGTGGTTAAAAGCTTAGTAACTACAGAAATGCTATCGGCAATCACAAAGTTTTATGGTGGCGATATTGTGAATGTAGGGACCGGATTTAAGTATATTGGAGAGAAAATAGAAGATTGGAGAAATCAACTAGAAAGGTATGTGTTTGGCGCTGAAGAATCCTACGGCTATCTCTACGGCACACATGTAGAAGATAAAGATGCTATTAGTACATCAGCATTAATCACAGAGGCTGCTTTGCAGAAAAAACTTCAGGGGAAAACTCTTCGAGAGGCTATTTTAGATTTATATGAGACTCATGGATATTTTATGAATAAAACAGTTTCCTTATCTTTTGAACCAGATAAAGAAAGTTTCATGAAATCGCAAATAGAGAAGTTAGCAGCTCTTGATCCTTCTACTATGTCCTTAGTAGGGGATAGCGTGGTAACATTTGAAAATTATCATCAGGGTATAGGAATTAATACGACCTCGGGGACTACTTATAAACTCTATCTTCCGAAGATGTTCATGTTGTGTTACTACTATAATAGTGGGGGTAAGATTATAGTGCGTCCTTCAGGTACAGAGCCTAAAATAAAATTATATTTTGAGCTTGTAAATCGTTATGATGTGGTAGCAGAAAAGAAACAAGAACAAATCCAAAGAGAACAAGAAAGTCAGAAAAAATTAGAAAATTTTATTTCCCAATTTAAAGAGAAGTTTTCTTCGTTACAGGCCGAATAATAAAATGAAAATCCCCTTGTAGTAATATCTTCGGCGCATCTACACTGGCAATGCAGAAAGGTGGCTGGATTTTTGTTCTCATTCCGTCTCTTTTTGATACCGAGATCCGAGTTGAAATTTGCCCGTTATGAAATAGAATATCTCCAAACCGTGTTCTTGATGAATTCAAGACAGATATGAAGGACTTCCTTTATGACCTTTGTACCCTATACTTTACCTGAATTACCCTATGATTATGATGCTCTAGAACCAGTGATTAGTGCAGAAATTATGCGCTTACATCATCAAAAGCATCATCAAGGTTATATAAATAATTTAAATGATGCTTTGAAAAAATTAGATGTTGCCGGTGCTCAACAAGATCTGACACGTCTTATTTCTTTAGAGCCTGCCATACGTTTTAATGGCGGTGGGCATATCAATCATTCCCTATTTTGGGAAATGTTGGCTCCAGTAGATCGGGATGGAGGTGTGCCTCCAAAATACGGATTGCTCAAGCTAATTGAGAAATTTTGGGGAACTTTCGATAATTTCTTAAAAGAATTTATTGAATTTGCAGCTCCTATTCAAGGATCTGGGTGGGCATGGCTAGCTTTTTGTCCCCAAAAACAGGAACTTATGCTACATGCAACAGTTAACCAAGATCCTCTAGAGGCGACCACTGGTAAGGTACCCCTTCTAGGAGTGGATGTCTGGGAGCATGCTTACTATCTCCAGTATAAAAATGTTAGATTAGATTATTTAAAAGCAATTCCTCGAGTAATTAACTGGGGTTATATTGAAAACAGATTTTCTGAATTAACTAATTAAAAGAGTATTTTTAATTGAAGGGTTAATAACTTTAATTTAAAATTACTCCTGCTAAAAAGTTTGGATTGGGTAGCTTGTGCGTTTATTTTCTTACGACAAACCTAAGATTAAAGTGCAAAAGATAAAGGCTGATGGTTTTAGCGGTTGGTTGAAGTGCACGTATTGTCACGAGATGATTCATGCGAATGAATTGGGACAAAATTTTAATTGTTGTCCCAAATGCTCTTATCATTACCGTATTACCGCGGCCGAGAGGATAAAACTGCTAGCTGATAAAGATTCCTGGCGCCCTCTTTATACAAATCTCAAGTCGCAAGATCCGTTAAAATTTGTTGATACCGACACGTATCCAAATCGTTTAACTAAGGCTAGAAAAGATAATACAGAAAGTGAGGGAGTGCTTGTTGGTGTTTGTGCCATAGGCGAACATCCTGTAGCTTTAGCTGTCATGGATTTCAATTTTATGGCGGGATCCATGGGTGCTGTCGTTGGCGAAAAACTCACACGACTGGTAGAGAAGGCTGTAGTATCAAAGCTTCCCGTAATTATTGTTTGCGCTTCCGGAGGCGCAAGAATGCAAGAATCTGTGTTTTCTTTAATGCAGATGGCGAAAACTTCCGCAGCTTTAGCAAAATTACACGAAGCAGGTCTACCTTACATCTCTGTTTTGACTAATCCTACATCTGGAGGAGTCACAGCCTCTTTTGCTTCTTTAGGCGATGTGATTATTGCAGAACCTAAAGCTCTTATCTGTTTTGCCGGTCCTCGAGTCGTTGCCCAGGTTATAGGTGAAGATCTTCCTGAGGGTGCTCAAAAATCTGAATTTCTTCTCGAACATGGAATGATTGATAAAGTGGTTGAGAGGAAACAATTGAAGAGTACTTTGCAGAGTTTACTTGATTACTTTTGTGCTCAAGAATACACTGGCGGCCAAGACAAAGCACCTAGGGATCTATCTAAGACCCTTAAAGAAATTTTTTTATTGACAGATGACAGTGAATGAAACATCATACCCGATACTCGTAGTAACCACGGCGCTGTTTTTATGACTATATTTTGTGAATTAGAATCTGGGGTAGATCTTCCAGAATATTCCACAGAAGGCGCTTCAGGAGCAGATCTTCGAGCTAATATTGAAGAACCTGTTGCTGTGTTGCCGGGCCAACGCGTATTAATTCCTACAGGAATAAAAATGCAAATTCCTCAAGGTTATGAAGTGCAAGTGCGTCCACGCAGTGGTTTGGCTTTGAAATATGGAATTATGGTTGTTAATTCTCCTGGAACAATAGACGCCGATTATCGCGGAGAAATTTGTATTATACTTGCAAATTTTGGAGAGAATACTTTTATTATCGAGCCTAAGATGCGTATTGCTCAAGCTGTAGTTGCTCCTGTAGTCCAAGCAAAGTTTATAGTCGTGGATCAAGAAGAAGGATTAACGACAACATCTCGAGGAAGTAGAGGTTTTGGGCATACCGGAGAGAAGTGACATGCCTTTCTATTGTGAGAGTCAACCTGATTTTTCTTTGTTTTCTCTTTTATCCCCCAATCTTATTATGTTTTTGAATAAAAACTCTCGGGAGGAGATTCTGCAAGACCTTACAGATCTTGCAGGTGCCGCAGGCTTGCTTGAGAATAAAGAAGATTTCTTTCAAGCTTTAGTGACTCGTGAAAATATCATGTCTACAGGTATTGGCATGGGAGTGGCAATCCCTCACGGTAAATTACATAGTTGTTCTGATTTTTTTATTGCTATAGGTATCCATTCTCAGGGGATTCTTTGGGATGCAATAGATGGAGCTTTAGTACGTCTAGTATTTTTGATTGGAGGCCCCGATAACGCTCAAGCTGATTATCTCAAGCTGTTATCCACACTGACTCTTTCGCTTAGAGATGAATCTCGACGTGAGAAGTTGCTGCAAGTTACAACGATTGAAGAAGTGATGAATGTGTTTTTAGGAATGTAGTGGTTATGGATTTAAAATTAGAAGAATTAGCTTCTTTATTAGATGTTTCTGAAAATACTGTCCGCCGATGGTTGGATCAAGGCGCTATCCCTAGTTATAGCATGAATAATGAACATAGATTCAATCGAGAAGAAATAGAGGATTGGATCCTACATAATCAAGCTCTAGTAGGATTAGAAAAAGATGAAAAACAAGAAGAAGAGTTTCGGGATCTTTCTCTAAAGTATAGCTTATATAAAGCAATTTATCGTGGAGGAATTATTCGCGATGTATCTGTAAAAAATAAAGCTGAAGCCCTCCAATATGCCTCTTCCTACATAGCAGAGAAATTTAACTTGGACGCTAGTGTGCTTTTCGAGATGCTTACGCATCGTGAAAATCTAATGTCTACAGGTATTGGAGAAGGAATTGCTCTTCCTCACGCTAAAGATTTTTTAATTAATGCCTACTACGATGTCGTTGTTCCTATGTTTTTATCAACAAGCATTGATTTTGGTGCTCTTGATGGTAAGCCAGTGAACGTATTATTTTTCCTTTTTGCTTCGCAAGATAAAAGTCATTTAAATTTAATAAATAAAATCGTGCATCTTGGAATGTCTTTAGAAGCTCGAAGTTTCTTAACAAATTATCCAGAAAAAGAACAACTCCTTGCCTATATTAAGAATTGGGAATCGCAAATCCATTAACTATCAATCTCTATAAAAGATTTGCAACTCCGAGTTGTGAAAAAAGTCCTATTGTTGTTATGGTGATTTCATAGGCTGATCTAGGAGATTATAGCAGCATGATGAGTTCTAAGCGTACTTCGCAACTTGCAATGCTTTCCGTTTTGTTAACTTTTACCCACTCTGTAGGTTACGCAAGTGCTGCAGTTGCTCCTTTTGAAGTTAGCTCGGTATATTCTGAAGATTCTTTAATTGCATTGGAAAGCAAGAAAAGCAAGAAAGAACGAAGAATCCAAAAGATTCAAGAGAATAGACGTGCGAGACAAGAAGCAAAAAAAGCTGCAGAAGCTAAAAAAAATGCTAAAGCTGTAGATAAAAAATCTAATAAGGTCTCCTTCGGATTTAAAGGAAAATTCAATCAAGACCGTCAAGAACAACAACATGCTTTTCCTAAAAACATCAAGCAGGGTATTGAGTATTGTTGTGAAGAACTTGTTCAATACGGAAGAGTCAATCTATTAACTCGCGGTGGGAAGTATTCCAAAAGATATAATAAATCTAATGACTGCGGTAAAAATACTATTCTAAATGAGCAATCTGTAAAGACAACGCCTCGTTTATCAGCTAGAGAAAAAGCCAAAATTAGAAAAAGAGGCGGTACAATAGTACGCGCAGCTCCTAATACTGAGTCTCCTAGATCATTATTGAAAACTATGGTTGTCAGTGGAGAAGTGAAAGTCGCTTCGGAGAACGAAGAAAAAGTTCAAGTTGTTCATGATATTAAAGAAGGCCCAGTATTACCAATTTTTGTTCGTCCCGATGCGAAAGTTGTCTCTCATGAAGAAAGAAGTAAGCTTATCCAAGACTTAGCTAGAGAACAAAGAGTTGCTAAGAGAAAATCTTCTAGAGAAGCTCTAGAAGCTCATGTAAAAGAAAGTAAAATTCCTAGGGATGGGAAAATCACCTCAACACTACGTTACGATGTTGAAAAGGCTGCGGCTGTTAAAGTTAGACGCAATGCCTCTGTAAACCCTCAAGTTCGTGCTCAGAAAGCATCAAATAATCGAAGGGACGCACGTAATGGACAGAATCAACAAGAATCTGCACAAAATGTAAAACGTGGTTCTCCAGATCAGCAAGAGCAAATTGCTAACAATACACCTACAGATGATTTCTACAGTGTATCTTCTGCAGCAGGAAACACTAACGTAAATAGTTATCTTAATGCGAAGCAATACCGTTGTGATTCCTCTGAGACAGATTGGCCTTGTTCTTCATGCGTTGCTAAACGTCGCACACATACAAGTATTTCTGTGTGTACCATGGTTGTTACAGTTATAGCCATGATTGTTGGAGCCATCATCATTGCGAACGCTTCGGATTCTGGAACAACCCCTCCAAATCCTACACCACCTAGTCCTCAACCTAATCCTTAAAGATCCACTTAGAATGTGAGTTCTAATACGAAAGAGACAGAACCTTAGTGGTTTCTGTCTTTTTTTGTTTTTGTAAATTCTGTTTTAAATATAGTGTATTAGTTTTTATAATTAATTAATTTGAATCAAATAAGTATTATATAATTAAAGTGTTTCATTTATTTTTGTTTTATTATGTCTGAGCCCAAGCCAATATATCAAAGTCCTGCTTTAAATCAGGTAGAGATCGGAAAGTCATTTCTAGATAACAATCCAAAAATTGCTAAGGCTATTCAAGCTACAGGGATAGTGCTAGCTATCTTAGCTATAGTTGCTTCTGTATTTTTGATTATGGGAACACCCATAGGTTTGCCAATTTCTATGGCATTAGGAGGAGTCTTACTTGGAGTTGGCGGCAGTATGCTATTTACTTCTGTGAACTCTTTGGCTCAAACTATGAAGAGGGCCGCTGTTGAGCATAAGCGTAAGAAGATTTTACTCCAGGAAAAGCCTGAAATAAAACCAAAAAATGAAACTTTAGAAGGATTGTGGCCTAGATATGATCGTATGGTTGACGGGTTTGCTCATTTAAATATGGAAATAGGCAAACATGAAAAAAGTGTTCTAAAGCAAATCGGTAGAAAAGAGGGTCTCGAATTTATAGAGAGTTTCGATCAAATCACTAGCGATTACTTAATTTGTGCTAGTTTACTTAAAGGACGTCAGACCATTTATTCCGAAGAGGATTACGCTCAGCGCGATGACAGTTATCCTAGTGTTGGTAAGAAAAATCAATTACTCATTAAATTGGGAGACAGTATCACTTCTAGATTATCTAAGGGTGGTGGGGTCTTTTCTTTAAAGATGCAGGAATTAAGTAGTACGATGTCGAAAGTTCATGCGGGAGTAACTCTAGGTTTAGTGGCCGGAGGTATTGCTGCTGTAGGCGTGATTGCTGCAATCATCCCTGGAGGGATCCTTGCTTTACCGATGATTTTAGCAGCTGCTATAGGAATCGGTCTTGCTGTTTTAGGTTTGTCTTATGCAATAAAAACAATACTAAAGCGATCAAAGACAAATAAAAAACAATTATTTAAAGATCTTCAATCTACGATTGATATTAAAGATCTTAAAGATATGACCAGAGATCAAGCTGTTCTTATGAGCATGCTGAAAGTCTCCTTGCAAACTGATCAGAGGATGACTTTGGATAACAGGGACTTTTATAGGCACTATAACGAAGTGAAAGATACATTAGAGTTCTTAAATGAACATTTAGCAGAGATGGAGTTTAGGTATAAGCACCTAAGTAAAGAACATCAGCAACGAGCTACTAAGTTGGAAAGGGGATTATCTATCCTTTCCGATAGAAAGAATGCTCAAGAAGGTAGTGATTATAATCCTCAGGTACCAGCAAGTGATCAAGAAGATTTATTGAATGATACTGGAGGATTTGATGAATTAGTTTCTAAAGGGATAGATGCTGCTCGACGTAGACGACAAGTCGATAGGGATGCTGTGACATTTATAGGTGATTACGAACAACATTTAGATGATGATGAGTTAAGATTTGGTAGCGGATGGAGTCCCTCAGGTAAACGTGCCCTTGAAAAAATGTGGTCAGCAAAGCCACCAATAATGAATGAGGAGGATTATTTCATTTTAAATGAAGACGTGAATAAAGTGCTTTCCTCTTATCGTAATGATATACAAGCAATGAAGTCGGATATTCAGAAGGTTGAGCAACTCTTTATTCAAATGCAAGCTGGGAAAAATAGACTTGAGAACTACTCAGAACAAATCATAGGTATTTGGACTGATGTAAGTAGCAGTTGCCACACGATTCTTAATCATTTGGTAGGAATGCAAATGCGGCTGGTAGCTTTTATAGAATCTGGGGGGAGAGTCCGTCCTAATGTAAGGAATCTTTCTAAAGGGAAGACTCCCTATTAAGAAGAGTGTCTCCTTTTAGGAGAATCTTTCTGTTCAAATTTATCCCAACGATTTAATTGCTCTTGTAGTGCACGAGCTTGAGGAGAGTTGGGATTACTTTCCATGCATATTACTAATTCCTGACGTTTATCATTTACCATAGAATCTAGGTTTTGAGATAAATCATGAATTTGCGCTTCTTTTCTAGATATGGCCACGTCATAATCATTTTGTAGTCTATCATATAAGTCACGCATATTCGGAATAAATGAATTCCGTATATTTGCAAACGCTACGCGGAATTTTTCAATAGATTCTACTCCTAAATTCGATATGTCTTGAGAAATCTCATTAGTTAATGAGGTGCCAAAAAATTTATTTTTTACAGGTAAATCTAAGATAAGGGCAACCGAAATGAGTAGAAGGATTATGCTTAAGCTGATACCAAAAATTAGCCAATTGCCATAGAGTATAGCGTAGCTCATTAAAGCTATCACTCCTAAACACGTAAGTATCGATATAGCAAAACACACAGTAGTGCGTAGTATTAAATGAGCACGATAACTGTCCCAGGGAAGGAGGAGAACTACCTTTTGTTCTATAGATATAGGTGCTAATGTCATGGGAATGTGACTCAGTTTATTAAATTGGGATTGCTTTATGGGGAAGAAAAAATTTCTTGAGTTGAATTTGATATTTCCTGCCAAGTTTGTAGTCTTACCAGAAGGCGGTGTTCTTCTTGTTTTAACTGTTCTATGCGCCGTTCCTTTTCTATGATTGAATAAATCAATTTTGAATAAGCAGTTTGAAGTAACTGGAAAGAAGATAGGGACGATGTTTTGTTTTTTACTAGAGTTATGGTTTGCTGAACTTTAGAGGGTAGGCATTTGATTAAATAAATCATGCTAATAAGTAAAAGAATACAAACCAGAGAAGCAACCATTAAAGTCACACCACTGATTATTTCGGGAAGACTAGAAGAAATACATCCACAAGCTATAACTACAGCTCCACCAATCATCGTGCCGATCAAAAGTATAATAGCTAAAACGTAGGAAAAAGAGCTTTGCTCAATGAAAATAGCAACTTTTTTTTGTAACATTGTAGCATCCCGTTCCACATTGAAAAGAAGGGAACATTGACTAGGTAGGGATAGAAGAGTTGGAGAAATAGAATTAGAAAGACTTAATACCACAGAATTCCTTAAAATATAGTGGTGAAATTTAAAGAATGTATTCATTTTATTCAATACGTAACATAAAGTAATTCTTTTTAAATTCTTTTTTAGTTTTTTATGAATAAAACTGTTGTTGTTGCTATGTCTGGAGGCGTAGATTCCTCCGTAGTTGCCTACTTATTAAAAAGATTTACCCCTTATAAAGTTCTTGGCCTCTTTATGAAAAATTGGGAAGAGGAAGATAGCGACGGCCTTTGCTCTACAGCTAAAGATTATGAAGATGTGGAAAAAGTTGCTAATCAATTAGATATTCCTTACTACACAGTATCTTTTGCTAAGGAATACCGTGAAAGAGTTTTCTCTCGTTTTCTTGCAGAATATTCTAAAGGTTATACACCTAATCCCGATGTTCTTTGTAATCGCGAAATAAAGTTTGATCTTCTTCAGAGAAAAGTCCGCGAATTAGGGGGAGATTTCCTAGCTACAGGTCATTATTGTCGCTTATCTTCAGATGGCAATGGTGTTCATTTACTTCGTGGTATAGATTCTCAAAAAGATCAAAGTTATTTTTTATGTGGGACACGAAGAGAATCTCTGGATAATGTACTTTTCCCTTTAGGAGATATGACAAAAACAAAAGTACGCGCTATCGCCGAAGAAGCTGGATTAGCTACCGCTAAGAAAAGAGATAGCACAGGTATCTGTTTTATTGGGAAACGTCCATTTAAAAATTTTCTTGAAAAGTTCGTGCCCAACTTAGAAGGAGATATTGTGGATTATGATTCTCAGAAAATTGTGGGCCGACACGAAGGCGCCTACTATTACACGATAGGGCAACGACGTGGGTTAGATCTGGGTGGCTCAGAAAAACCTTGTTATGTTGTTGGTAAGGATATAGAGAAAAACATTGTATATATAGTACGTGGGGAAGATCACCCTTTACTCTATCAGAAAGAACTTAAAGCTAAGGAATTGAATTGGTTTGTATCTTTAGAATCTATAACGCAATGTAGTGCAAAAGTACGTTATCGCTCTGCTGATGAAGAATGTGAAATTCTTTATTCCAAGGGGAGTGGTGAAGCACAAGTACGGTTTTCTTCTCCTGTTAAGGCAATCACCCCGGGGCAAACAATTGCCTTTTATGATGGGGAGAAGTGCCTCGGGGGCGGGGTCATAGAAGTTTCTATGATTCCCCATTTGGTATAGTTACAGCAACACTTTCAGCAGCTTGTTCTTCATCACGTTCAAAAGTAACGCGATCTTCGAAAAGATTAGCGCGAAGTTTTCGTGCTTCTTGACGGCAAGATTCTTTAAGTAAAAGTTCTGCGAGAGGGTCTTCAAGATATTGCTCAATAACACGACGTAAAGGTCGTGCACCCATTTCTGGAGAATGTCCTTTCGTGACTAAGAAAGAAATCACGGAGTCTGGAATACTTAATGCCATTTGGTAATTTTTTAAACGGGAGTCCAGTTTACTAATTTCTAAATGGATTATTTCAGATAAGGCATCTTTTTCTAAAGGACGGAAGATAACACTTTCATCTAAACGGTTGATAAATTCCGGTTTTAAATGTTTCTTCACAGCATGTTCAATTTTTTCTTGAATCACTTTATAGTCGAAATTCGATCGAGATCCAAATCCAATCTCTCCGCTTTTCTTAATTAAGTCTGCACCTAAGTTAGAAGTCATGATAATAATCGCATGACGGAAATCAATCTTACGACCGAATGAGTCTGTAAGACGTCCTTGCTCTAAGATCTGTAACATTAAATCCATAATGTCAGGATGTGCTTTTTCAATCTCATCGAATAGGACAACACAATAAGGTCGGCGACGCACTTGCTCTGTAAGATGACCACCCTCCTCATGACCAACATATCCTGGAGGTGATCCCATCATTTTTGTAGCAGCAAATTTTTCCATGTATTCAGACATGTCTACTTGAATTAAGGCATCCTCACCACCGAACATCTCAATAGCCATTTGTTGAGCAAGTAATGTTTTGCCAACTCCTGTGGGACCTAAGAATAAGAAGGAACCTGTAGGACGATTAGGATCTTTAATCCCTGTTCTTGAACGACGAATAGCACGGCAAATACTTGCTACAGCTTGATCCTGGCCAATAACTTTTTTACGTAAAGTATCTTCTAATTTAAGTAGTTTTTCACTTTCTGCTTCAGTAAGTCTTGCAGAAGGAATTCCTGTTTGTAATGAAACTACTTGGGCGACAGCCTCTTCATCTACAGGAATCTGATGTTCTTCTTTGTGATTTTCCCATTCCTGTTTCATATTGGAGAGACGTTCTCGAAGCTTTTTCTCCTCGTCACGCAATCCCGCAGCTTTTTCATATTCTTGAGTTCCGATAGCTTGTTCTTTAGCAAGTTTCGTAGTTTCAATCTCAGCTTCGAGTTTCATTAACTCTGTAGGTTGATCCATGGTATTTACGCGTACGCGAGCTCCAGCCTCATCTAATAAATCAATAGCTTTATCAGGAAGGAAACGTCCGTGAACATACTGGTCGGACAATGTGGCCGCAGCTTTCAAAGCTTCTTCAGTAATAGCAACGTTGTGATGCTCTTCGTATTTCTTTTTCAGCCCACGTAGGATTTCGATAGTCTCGTCTACACTAGGTGGTTGGACAATGATTTTTTGGAATCTACGTTCTAAAGCAGCATCTTTTTCAATATGCTTGCGATATTCATCAATTGTTGTTGCTCCGATACACTGGATTTCTCCACGTGCTAATGCAGGTTTTAAAATGTTTGAAGCATCAATAGCGCCTTCAGCAGCTCCAGCACCTACAATAGTATGCAGTTCATCGATAAATAAAAGGATGTTGCCATGTTTGCGGACTTCATCCATAACAGCTTTGATACGTTCTTCAAATTGACCGCGATATTTCGTTCCTGCAATCATTAAAGCAAGATCTAAAGTAATTAAACGCTTCTTACGTAACGTATCAGGAACTTCATTAGAAATGATTTTTTGTGCTAATCCTTCAACAATAGCAGTTTTCCCCACACCGGCTTCACCGATAAGTACGGGATTATTTTTTCTTCTACGGCAAAGGATTAAGATTAAACGTTCAACTTCCGCAGAACGGCCAATAACAGGATCAAGCTTAGATTCACGAAACATCTCTGTTAAATCGTAACCGTAGGCTTTTAATGCTGATAGCTTATCACTTTTTTCTCCACCTAGGGTATGGCCTAAAGAAGAAGATTTGGAAGAGGAGGAAGAGTTGCCTCGAGGATTAGAAGAAGATGCGGGAGGGAGTTGAAGATTGAATGTTTCTAATTCTTTAAGAACTTCTTTGCGAACTTCTCTAGGATCAATATGTAAGTTTTCTAAAACTTGTAAAGCAACACCGTCAGCTTGATTTAAAATCCCCAAAAGGAGGTGTTCAGTACCCACATAATTATGTTCTAAAATTCCAGCTTCTTCATTTGCTGATTCAAAAGATTTTTTTACTCTACCGGTAAGCGCAGGGTCGCCATAAACCTGAATTTCCGGTCCATAACCGATTAATCTCTCGACTTCTTGCTTGGCAGTGTCAAAGTCTACTCCTAAATTGCGTAAGACATTTACAGCTACACCTTGGCCTAGTTTGAGTAGGCCTAAGAGTATGTGCTCTGTGCCTAGATAGTTATGATTTAACCTCTGAGCTTCTTTTTTAGCCAATTTAATGACTTGTTTTGCTCTGTTAGTAAACTTCTCAAACATAAAAACCTAAAAGACCGGGTAGAACTTTCCTTAAGCATATACGAAATTTAAAATAATGATGCAACTCTTCGATAAATAGATAAAGTATTACTGAGACAAAAGAATTTTTTTCACGAAAATAGTAAAGAATCCATCTCCTATGCTATACTATTTCTACATTTTTAACGAATGATTCACGACTGACACATCTCTCTATTTCATTATGACTGTTCGCATAGTAGATTCCGGAAAAGGAAGTTCTGAGGCCCATATGGCCAGAGATAAGTATTTGCTAGAACACCTCAAAAGAGGAGAAGCGATTCTCCATCTCTATGAGTGGGGGAGCCAATATCCTCTCACTTACGGCTATTTTATGCGTCCAGAAAAATTTTTAATTGATAATAGGGCCGACCTCGGCATGGACGCGGCTATCCGACCTACGGGAGGAGGCTTTGTTTTTCATCACGGAGACTACGCATTTTCGTTATTAATGTCATCGGAACATCCTATGTATGCACCAACTGTGTTGGAGAATTATTATACTGTTAATCAGGTGGTGTTACAGGTTTTGAATAAGGTTTTCCGTATCAAGGGCACGCTCTCTTTTGACGAGGATACGCATCATCCTCAGACATCTAATTTTTGTATGGCTAAAGCTTCAAAATATGATGTTTTAATGGGAGATAAGAAAGTAGGGGGTGCTGCTCAGCGTACCGTAAAACAGGGATTCTTACATCAAGGATCCATATTCTTATCTGGGAGTTCATTAGAGTTTTACCGAAAGTTTCTTTTGCCTGAGGTTATTGATGTTATAGTCCCTGCAATTGAAAAACGGGCATTTTTCCCTCTAGGTCTGTCAGCGCCTTCTTCGGATCTTTCAGAGGCAAGAAAAGAAATAAAAGAAGGGTTAATTCAAAGATTTTCAAGTGGCCATCTATGAATAAAATGCGATGGGGTTTAGTTATTGCACTCTTTTGTTCATTTATAACAAAAGATACTTTTGCCTTTACGGTGCATTTTCCTGACTCTAAGGAGCATGTGGGTGTTATTGTTCATGATAATAGTATTGAGGTTTACGAAAAGCTTTTATCAGCAATAGATGTTGCCGAGCACTATGTTGAATTGTGTCCCTGCATGGCTGGTGGAAACATACTAAAGGAGATCGTTGAGCATGTAGATACGCGTATGTCTGAAGCTCCTCGTCTGTGTGCTTATATACTTATTCAGCCTACGTTGATTGATAGTAAGGATAAGCAAATCCTTGAAAATGCAAGATTGAAGTGGCCCGATAGATTTTTTTATTTATTTACTGGATGCCCTCCAGGGTCGAGTATTCTTGCGCCCAATATTATAGAAAGTCATGTTAAGATTTCTATCGTGGATGGGAAGTACATTTTTATTGGGGGAACAAATTTTGAAGATTTTATGTGTACTAAGGGGGATGCAGTTCCTGAACCTATCGAGTCTTCACGTTTAATTATAGCAGGAACTCAAAGACCTAGAGCTTTTCGTGATCAGGATATCTCTATTAGCTCTGTGCAACTCGGGACAGAGTTAAGAAAGGAATTTCACGCGCATTATGGTCTCTGGAGCGCTTATGCAAAAAAACCCTGGTTTAATAAAAATCTCGATGATTTTCGGATACTCTCTTATCCAGAATTAACTGTTGAAGAAGCAGAATCTGCATATTGCAATGCCATTGAAGGAAGTCCTGATCTTGTAACGACAGATCTTAAAAATATTCGTGTGATTTTTTCTGGTCCTGATGAAAGTAAAAATGCAATCACCCAGGAATATGTGGATTTAATAAATAGGTCAGAGAAATCTATCAAGATTGCGAATATGTATTTTATTCCCAAAGATGAAATTATTGAGAGTTTAAAATCTGCATGTTTCGATCGTGGTGTCCGATCGGAAATCATTACTAATGGATGTACAGAAAATAGTCCTAGTCTTACAGGAGTATATGCTTGGGGTAATCGTATGAACTATTTCTTTTTATCTTATGGCGAACGTCCCTCAATATGGAAAAAATTCATATTTTCTAGAAAACAACCTAGTAGTTCTCTGTCTGTGAGTGAATATTTTGTTCCGGATACGCAGCTACATAAAAAATGTATGATTGTGGACGGGCGTTTCTTTGTAATAGGTAGCTACAACTTTGGTAAGAAAAGTGATCTTTTTGACTATGAAAGTATTGTTGTAATTGATTCTCCAGAAATTGCTCAAAAAGCCAGCATTGTCTTTAAAAAAGATTTAAGCTTATCCCAACCTGTAGATAATTCTGAGATTTTTGATTGGTATTTTAATCCTGTTCACAATCTCATTGGTCATTTACAAATTAATTTTATGCCTGCTTAAGCTTTGAATAAAATTCTATAAGGAAAAGAGAGAGGTTCTTTCTTTTCTGTTTCTCAGGGGATCCTTCTTGGTTTTTTCCGATCAATAGTTTACACTAAGTTTTTTACTGTTTATTCCAAGAGGGTGGCTTTGCTAGCGTTCTTTTATAAGCATCAGAAAAAATTCATTGGTTTAGTTATTGTCGGTGTATGCGTATCTGGAATAGGTATAGGCTGGGGACGCTATCCAGGAGAATCTGCACGTAATGGTTCTAGGAAAGTTGTATTTTCCATATCTGGGAAAAAATATTCCGAGAGAGAGTTTTTAGCTATTAAGAGATTTTTTATAAATGAGGCTTACCCCTTCACAGGAAATCCTCAGGAATGGAATTTTTTAAATGAAGGATTACTTACAGAGCGCTTTTTAACAAATAAAATTGGGGAAAAGCTCTTTTTAAAAATCTACTCTCAAGATTATCCAGCTTTCAGTAAAGAGAAGCGTTATCAAGCTTATCGAAGATTTGATACTCCTTTCATTTCTTCTGAAGAAGTTTGGAAGTCTTCAGCTCCTCGCTTATATCAAGCTTTGACGACCTTACAGGAAATAGATAATCCTGTATCTCCTGAAGGGTTTGTCGCTAGAGTTCAACTTTTTTTAGAAGAGAAAAAATTTCCCCATTATATTCTTAAACAGATGCTTGAATATCGTAGACAGATGTTTAATCTTCCTCAAGATGCTGCCCTGGCTCAGGGGAAGGATCTACGCTTATTTGGTTATAAGAATATTGCCGATTGGTTTGGAGATGCATATGTTTCCGCTGCTGTTGAAGCTTTACTTCGCTTTGTCAATGAGCAGAAAAAAAATATTGCTATGCCTTCTTTAAAAGAAGCTCGACAAGATTTTGAAGATAAGGCCCAACATGCATTTACTAAATTAAGTAAACATGCTGGTCTTACTTTAAATTTTGACCAATTTGTGGCTTCTTATTTTGATTTCCTTGGAATGAATGAATCAGAATTTTTTAAAATGTATCGTGAGATACTTTTGTGTAAGAGAGCCTTTTTACAATTAGAGGGTAGTGTAACTTTTGATTATCGTCCTCTGCAAGAATTTTTCTCTATGGGTAAAGATTCTACATCTGTAGAAATGGTTAAGCTGCCTCGTGAATACCAATTTAAGAATAAAGAAGATCTAGAAGCTTTTGAAACTTATATCAATCTCGTAGGCGTTCCAGTTAAGGATTGTCTTGATGTTCCACGTTTTGCTTTGCCTGTTAAAACTATAAAGGCCAAAGAACCGAAATTAGTGGGTCGAAGATTTTTAGTTTCCTATAAGAGTATAAGACTTCAAGATCTGGAAACGAAAGTGCCTATGGTGGAGGTACACCAGTGGCAACAAAATCCTGAGAATTTCCAAATTCTACTTCAACAGTTTCCTAAAATTGAAACATGCAATTCGAGTAAGGATTTCCAAACTCTTAAACCCTCCCTTGTGGAAAAGATATATTCCTTCACCAGAAAAGAGATTTTAAGAGCGCATCCCAAAAGAATTCTGGAAGGCCTAGCTCAGTGTAAGCACGAGAGTCATGAAGTTTTCCTCTCTTGTGGAAAAGATAGTATCTTAGAAGGAATTTTGGATGGAAATGAGCTAGCTACATTATTATTAGATAATGAGATTTTAGAAGCCTACAGTCAGGATGGTGAACATTACTATACATTTATCGTAGATACGTGTTTTGAAGGTGAAGAAGTAATTCCTTATCGCGAAGTGTTGCGTAAGGATCTAGCTAAAACCTTAATTTCTTCACATAAAAACTCCTCACAGATCGATAAGGTGATTTCCGCTTTGAAATCTCGATATCAAGAGGAAGAGGGCAAAAATCTCTGGCAAAAGCGGCTATGGTCTTTGATAGAAGAATATAAAGACGGAACGTATCAATCAGGAACTCTATCTTGGAATCTTGAAAAGTCTATAAAAACATTTGCTCGTGGAGATCAAAATATTCCTCAATCTTATCCTGTTTTAGCTTCTATGGAAGAGGGGACATTATCAAATATTGAATTTAATCCCGAAGAAGGCCCATTTTTCTATAAATGTTTATCACATCAAACATGTGTTGATCCCGCTAGTGTAGAGAAGCTATTCCTTGCTAAGGGTCATTTAAATGAAGAAATTCTTGGGAATTATATAGAACATTTTATTGATGAAGGAGTCAGATAATGTGGGATTCTGATTATCATGTGTGGATTCTACCGATTCATAATGATGTTGTCCGTTTGGGATTGACAGCTAGAATGGGAGAAAACTTGGGCCAAATTCTTCATATTGATTTACCTGCACTAGGTAGTTTTTGTAATGAAGGTGAGATTCTAGTTATATTGGAGTCTTCAAAATCCGCTATTGAAGTTTTAAGCCCTGTTTCAGGAGAAATTATAGAAGTTAATGAGAATCTAAAAGAGAATATAGAGCTTCTTAATAATTCTCCTGAGGAATCTGGGTGGTTTGTGGTTGTTAAACTCAATCAAAAATTGAATACAGAAAATCTTATTCTTAAAGATTAGTCAGGTTAATATTTCAAAAAAAGTCTTGTATTAGTTATATTTTTTTGAGCTTTGATAAGAGTTTTTTTTTATTTTCTGAAGGAGTAAAATTTTTCCCTAAAAGAGTTTAAACATATATTTTATCATGTCCTCATTAATAGTTGGCAGTATCTCTACTCCTATAGAGATAAAGAGCGTTCAGTTGAGACTTTCAAATCAGCTTAGGGTATTAACCACCATTACAGTAGTGCTAGCTTTAGCTGTGATAGGTCTCGCTTGTTATGGGCTTTTTGGCACTTCCCTGATAGCAACACAATTAATGATATGGATTATGAGTGCCTGTATGACTTTGGTGGCCCTGATTTGTTCTTGTGCGAAATATCATCTTCTTCGTCGTTATGAAAAAAACCTCCTTAGTAGTGGGGAGACCATACAGGAATAGATAAAGGAATTATGACTTATGATGATTAACATCCAAAGATTTCAACGACCTTCTCCAGAGAATCCGAATACAGCAACTCTATTATATCGACTGCATGAGGGGCCTTTAGGTGAACCCGAAGGATTGCGTACTTTTCGTAGAGTATTATCAGCGCTTATGACCGCCTTAGCAATACTCATCATGATAGTATTCACCATTCAATCGCCAACAATTACTCCCGCAGCATTGTACACAGCAATTTTCTTTGCTTGCTGTACTCTTGTATGTATAGCAATGTTTCTGGTAAAACACGTATTCTGTCAGTTTCCAGAAATTGCTAAAGATACTATTGAGATCTCCTTTAATAGTTGATCTACTGCGATTTTCCCTTTTTTATATTCGTTGCTTTTGATTTAGCCGCACGTTGTTGTTGTGCTGTTCGTACTTTTTTCACAGGTTTCAGATCTTTTGTTGCTATAGAAGAAACATTGGATGTTTCTAGGATGTCCGATGTTGACGTTGTTGCTGATGGCTTAGAGATATCAATGCCTGTAAGACTCATAAAGGCCATAGCTATAAGTCCCGTAGTAATGAAAGAGATTCCCATTCCCTGGAGGTTTTTAGGAATATCAGAATAGGCTAGTTTTTCTTTAATAGTTGCGAATAAGACAATGGCTAACCACCAACCACATCCAGCACCTAAAGAGAATATCATCATAGGGATAAATGGGTAGTTGCGTGTGATTCCAAAGAGCACTCCTCCTAAAATTGCACAGTTTACAGCAATTAATGGTAAAAAGATCCCTAAGGAGAGATAGAGATTTCTGGATACCTTTTCTAAAAGTAATTCCAAAATCTGTGTAAAGGCCGCAATAACTACAATGAAGATAATTAGCTCAAGGAAATTTAGATTTACGTTCGCTAATGAAGGAGATATCCAAGTCAGAGCTTTAGGCCCTGTAATAAATTTATGTACCACCCAGTTAATGCTTCCGGTAACTGTCAGCACTAATGCTACAGACATTCCTAAGCCGTTAGCAGTAGAAACTCGTGCTGAACAAGCAAGATAGCTACACATCCCAAGAAAATTCGATAGAAGGATATTTTGGATGAAGGTTGCTTGTAAAAAGATGCCAAAGACATTTAGCCATGTATATTCGCCTAACCACATAAAGCTACCTCTTTCCCTTCTTAGATCTAAGAATATTCACCCCCCAAATCATAATGCCTAAAAGGAAAAATGCTGAGGGAGCTAAAACCATTAAACCAAAGTTTTCATAGCCGTCAGGATGAGCTTCAGAAGCATAAAAACATTTTGGGATAAGTTGTAATCCAAGAATAGTACCGAAGCCGAAAAATTCTCTTATTATACTCACAGAAACTAATACCCATCCATAGCCTAATCCCGATGCGAAACCATCTAAAAATGCTGGAATAGGGGGTACATTTCTTGCTAGACTTTCAGCTCTTCCCATAACAATACAGTTCGTGATAATCAATCCAACGAAAACGGACAGTGTTTTTGAGATATTAAAGAAAAAGGCTTTTAAAAACTGATCAATAACAATCACGAATAAGCTAATGATAATTAGCTGAGTAATCATACGCACGCTGTCAGGAGTGGCTTTTCGTAATAAGGATACAAAAAACGAGGAACATCCTGTGACAAAGCTTACAGCAAGGCCCATAGTAATGGCTGTGCTTACTGTTGTTGTTACAGCAAGTGCAGAACAAATCCCTAAAATAGCAATTAGAGGTTGGTTATTGTCCCAAAGAGGATCAAGGAAATAACTCTTGTATGATTTATTTGCTGCCATTGTGATCTCTCTGGTTATTAAGCTTAGCGAAAGACATCAACAAACTACGATAGGGAGCTAAAGATTGTGCATAAGCCTCAGTAACACCATTACACGTTAATGTTGCTCCAGAAATACCATCGATTGATGATAGTGCTTTTGGAGATGTTCCAAATGCTGATTGTACTGATCCTTTAATTACCTCAAGACCTAGAGGTGTTGTAGCGAAATCTGTATTTTCTGATGCTGCTTGTAAGAAGATTTTCTTCCCATAGAATTGCTTTTGCCAAAGGGGATTGGCAATATTAGCTCCTAATCCTGGAGTTTCAGCTTGTTGATACCATGCGGTTCCTAAAACGGTATCCCCGTTATTTTCTACAGCCAGATAACCGTAAATAGGTCCCCACAAACCAAATCCTGAAATAGGAATAATAATAGCGCGAACTACTGAGGGATTTTTAATAACCTCAGCAGCGCTCATCATTCTAGCTTGTTCAGTATTTGCTAAGATTACGTAGAATAGTAATAAGGGCTGTTGATAAAAATGGCCATTTTGATGTTTTTCAATAAATTCTGTAACATTGATGTTTTTTTCTTCGAAGGAAAACATTTGACCACGTTTATCCGCAAGTAGGGGATGAACAAATCCTTGTGCGTACGAATCTAAAACCGAGCTCGTGACAACAGGCGCACGTTTATCTGCAACTTTAAGTAGGTGGGAGGTTTTGTCATATATAGCGGGTTGCCAAGAATCTTTCTCATAGATTTGAAATTTTCCGGAAAAATCTAAAACATGTGCTGCCGTTAGCATTTGCTGATTGCGATCAAAAATAGCTGCTCTTTCTTGGAAAGGGGCTAAGATATAGTACACAGTAGAAAGGAAAACGCTAGAGAATAAACTTAAAGCAAAAATGAAAAGTACAACATACCATGTTTGATTCAGATGGGATTTAGATTTCTCTGAAGACATAGTTTTATATTCTCCTTCGTCTATACTTTCTTATAGCAAAGTAATCAAGAAGAGGAGCAAATACATTTCCAAGAAGGATGGCAAGCATAACTCCTTCGGGATATGCTGGATTTATTAATCGGATAACAATTGTCATACAACCAATAAATAATCCGTAAATCCATTTTGCTAATTTCATGGTTGGGGATGATACAGGGTCTGTAGCCATGAATACAAGACCGAAGGCTAAACCTCCAAGGAATAACTGCCGGTAGGCTGGAATAAAGAATTTTGCAGGAGCCCAAGCTCCATGTTTTCCAACAATAAGAATGCTAAAAATTTTAAATAACCAAGCGGTGATGAAGGCTCCTATACCGAAGGATACCATTGTTCTCCAAGAGGCAATGCCTGTAACAATCAGGAATATAGCACCGAGTAAACAAGCAAATGTTGATGTCTCTCCTAAGGAACCAATAATATTTCCCCAGAATAAATTTCCCGAAGAGAACTTCCCTATACCGTAGATAACATCAGTAATTGAATAAGCTGAATCGAACTGTGTTGGCAATAAACCCAGTCCCCCTTCACTAAGAGGAGAGGTCACAAAATTTTGTAATTGTTCTAAAGTGAGTTTATCTAACACCAATCCAGGATGAGACTCTGTCCAGATAGAAAATTGTGAGTGTATCACACTTTCTGTAGGAACATGCGTCATATGCAATATGTTAGAAGCTATAGCATCTACGTGGACTTTTTTTACGGCGGGAGGTGTAGAGTTCAATGTTTGCAGGCAGGTAGATTGAGAGAAGCCATCAATAATCGATTTCCCTGCTGTAGAATTCATAGCAAGAAGGCTTTCTTTAATTTTTGTTGGGTTACTCCCTACCCAAACATCTCCACTCATCTTTGCTGGAAATGTGAAAAACAGGAAAGCTCTTCCTGAGAGAGCAGGATTGAGGATATTCATTCCTGTTCCACCAAACAATTCCTTGCTAACGACAACACCAAAAGCAATTCCTAAAGCAGCCATCCAATAAGGAATTGTTGGTGGCAATGTTAGGGGATAGAGAATCCCTGTGACGAGTAATCCCTCAGCAATTTTATGCTTTCTAACGACAGCGAAGAGTACTTCGCAAACACCTCCTACCGAATAGCTAATTATCAGTAGAGGAATAAAAATTTTACATCCTGTCCAAATAATGGCAAATAAGCCGATATCGTGGAAGATGAATGAGAGATAACTACGAAATCCAGAGATGTGTAAGAATGATTCCATGAGTTGGGGATTTACCGACCCATAGACTAAAGCTTGAACTCCTGAATTCCATATGGCTAAAAATGTTGCTGGAAATAGGGCGATAACAACAAGCATCATCCAACGTTTAACATCTACAGCATCACGAATGAACGGAGGAGATGAAGATTTATGGATGGGCTCGTAGCAAAACGTATCAATAGCGTCTGCAACTGGAGTAAAGCGTTGAAACTTGTCCTTTTGACAAATTTCCCAGATGGAATTAACAAATCGTTTAAGCATTGCTACTGAGAGGGAAGTTGAAGCTTGTACACGTTCAAGAACGTAACAAATTGGTTAGAATTTTAGGAATAAAAATTTTCCGTGATTCAGAGATTCTTTAGTTTTTTTCTTAGTTTAATTTTCCCTAAGCTCTGTTATGGTTGCCGAGAACCGGGAGAATTTTTATGCCGTGGATGTTTGGAAACTTTAAAAATAGAAAAAGTAACAGGACGTTGTCCGCATTGTTTTCACATTTTAGGAATAGATGAAATAGCGACTTGTCGGGAGTGCCTTCCATCATTTTCTCGGAAATCTTTTTGTTTATACGTTCCTTCTGTGAAAGCGCTTTCCCTATATTCTCAGGCTTGTCTTGGTAAATTACCGGCTATCAAATTTTTTACAAGAGTTATAAAATATCAGTGGGAATTTTACGAAATTTTTCCTAACAAGATTTTTTATCTAATAACAAAAATTCCTAAAGACTTTGCGAAACAGTTATCTAAAGAAACAGGAGTTCCTTATCAGGGAATTTTACCTTTACCATGCCAATTAAATAGTTTGAAAAAATACATAGACGCAGGACCTATATGTATTTTATCTGACTATCCGTTATCTCGTGAATGGCAGAATACTATTGAAAGGCATGCTCCGCGACCTACGATACTTATAAGTCTTTTTCTTTCTGAGACTCTTCGTTGATTCCAACAATAGCTACATAGCCTAAAAGACGTACTCCTTCATCAACGCATAAAGTTCCTGCTTGGATATCGCCTTTAACCATCGCTTCACCGCGGAGTTCTAATTTTCCACTAACTGTAATATTACCTTCAACAACACCTTCAATAATTGCTTCTTGAAGTTGTATATCAGCTTTTACACAACCTTTAGGACCTATAACTATCTTCCCTTTAGAAACTAAAATACCTTCAAAAGTGCCATCAATGCGCAATAAACGGTCAAAAGCTAATTCACCTTTAAATGTTACACCCTCTCCAAGGGTTGTTTCAGGTTCTTCTGAAAATAAGGGTAGGGGATCGACTTCAGAAAGTGGAGGCGTCCATTTTTGTGGTTCCTCACTTATAGGATAAGAAGAAGATAGCGGGCGCGTTTCCGAAGATTTTGGAGAATCGAAAAGGTTCGGAGGAGAATCTAAACGCTCAGACCTGGGATAGGGATAATTAGAATGTGAAGATGTTTCTTCTTCGTATAACGTCTGAACATCTTCAAAAGGACTTTTTCCAGTTCTACGGAACATTAGGAGTTCTCCTAGATTACCCAACAATGTGGTTTTTACATAAACTAATTTGACGCGTTAGAGTTTCATCTTTTTCTATTTTCTGTTCTATAGTTTTGCAAGCATAAAGTACTGTGGAATGAGTTTTTCCAAAGGCAGAACCTATAGCAACTAGAGAATCTGTGATTAAAGTTTTCGCGAGATACATAGCGACTTGCCGAGCTAAAACAAGTTCTTTAGAACGTGAGGTCCCCTTAAGATCCTGTAGCTTTACTTGAAAAACAGTAGCAACACTTTTTAATATACTTTCTACAGAGACTTTTTGTTTGGAAGGAGATCGGAAAAGCTCTTTTAATGTATCTCGAACAATACTTTCTGTAAGTGTTTTTCCAAATAAACGACAGTAGGCAGTGAGCTTATTAATAGCTCCTTCAAGTTGTCTAACATTTCCATAAATATGATCGGCAATATAGAAGGCGATTTCATTAGGAATAAGCAGACCTTTTTGTTCTGCTTTATGTTGTAAAATTGCTACACGAGTTTCTAAATCAGGAATTCCTACGTGAGCCACCAATCCCCATTCCATTCTAGCAATGATACGCTCTGATAATTTCAGTTGTCCTGGAGGCTTATCGCTAGTAATAACGATTTGTTTATTTAAATTAATTAGAGTCTCAAAAGTATTACAAAACTCTTCTTCAAAATTTTGTCTATTTTGCAAAAACTGGATATCATCGACAAGAAGTAGATCTAAAGAACGGTAAAAATTCTTCATTTTATCAATAGACTTCAGTCTGAGGTGTTGCACCAGATCATTGATGAAAGCTTCTGTAGTAATGCAATGAAGGCGAAGGTTTTTATGATGTTCTCTAACGTAGTGACCTACAGCATGGAGTAAATGTGTTTTTCCCAGGCCTACACCTCCATGGATAAATAGAGGGTTATAAGAGCGTCCGGGACGTCCTGCTATACCTACAGCTGCAGATTTGACAAATTGGTTTGAAGGGCCTTCTATGAAATTATCAAAACGGTAAACTGCGTTTAATTTTAATTCAAAGTCTTTAGATTCTTCAAAAGTTTCTGCAGGACTCTCTTGCTGCTCTCGAGGTGCAACAGGTTGCATAGGAGCTTTTTTGATTTCTGCAACAACAAATTCTAAAGCTGGCTCTCCTTGGGCATCAAGGGGAACGAAAGAACACAGATCTTGTTTATAATTATCAAGAAGGTAGTTTTGAACAAAGATATTGGGAACTTCTAAACGGATTTTTTCTTGAGTCTCTTCTATAATTTGAATAGGAGAAATCCAATTTTCAAAAGCCGTTTTGGAGCAACGTGTCTTAACATAATTCACAAACTGTTCCCAAGTACTACAATCGCTACAGGTTAACATGCTGCTCTCTTTAATATATCGAGAATTTTCTTATAGACGGGCAACTTATGCTCGTTTAGGAAGAAATTGCCAATGTACCATTGCTATTGATAAGCAATCAACAGTTTTTCTGCAAAAAACAGAAGGACGATTTCAAATGAATCAGGAATTACTATAAATACGAACGTAGCCGTTCTTAATAAATGTGGGCAAGATTAATTAGAAAGAGCAACGGGCTTCTTAATCGTTTTTTTAGGGTAGCTCATAAGCAAAGCTTCGGCGTCATTAGCAATTATAGAATCATCGCACGATGTAAGATAGACAGCTATGGCAGAAGCTTCGTCAATGCGATTCAAACAAAAGAGAGCTTTAGTTTTGTTTAGTAATGTAGGAAGATGATCTCCTTGCATCCGCAAAGCTTGATCTAGGACTCCTAAAGCTTTGGCATTCTCTCCAATTTGCAAATATAATCCGCCAAGAGTTTGGAAGTCATAAATACTTAATGGATCTAAAATAACCAAGGCTTCAAAAAAGAGAATGGCCTTTTTGTAATGTCCTTGACGAAGAAACATATATCCAGAAATGCGTAACTCTTCGAGTTCTTCATCTCCCCATCCTAAGATGGCTTTCCATTCATTATCCAACATATTTTAGCCTTGAACAAATTGAAAAATACGAGAAATAACATAATCGATCATGATATTAGAAGATTTCAATCCTACGTCAATAGCTTTGAGTAAGATTTTTCCCTCTTGAACGATAATGTCTTCTTCAGAATCAGAAGCTTCTTCTTCCTCTTCTTCGCTTTCTTCTTGATCTTTGTAAGAAAGAAAAGGTGTTACACGACTTTGATAAGAGAATTTTCCCCGAGTCAGAACCTTTAAATAGGAAGAAATTTTCTCTAAATCATCGTCTTGTTGATCAGGAGATCCTAATGAAGGTGCTAAATAAGGAGTCGAGAACCGCTGTTTATGGAAGTTATTTGGAGGCGAAAAGAAAGCCCAGTGGGTTTTCTTATTCGTCTGCATAAGAGAAGATAAAGCCGAAGGTTTTGGCGTCATGTCCAAAATTTGGGCATGTTTGGCCACATCACGGATCGTCAAACTTTCCATGTGAACTTCCTTGCGGAAATCATTCACTACTTTATTGTTAGACGCGTGTTTTTCGTAAACAGAGGTACTGTAATTAAAAATTTCTACCATAATACAGCCTTTAAAACCCTACTTTCTAAATCATAATAGGGTAAAGGAAAAAGTCAATAGTCTTAATTATTCTTAAAATCAAAAATAACAAATAATAGAAATCTTTCCCCATTCTCTCTAATGGTGTATATTTTTCTGGTGTTGTTGTTTTTAGAATGATTTAGGCATTTTTGTGTCCGAGACTCCTTCCCATATTCCGGTATTAGTAAACGAATGTTTGTCGTGGTTTTCTAATCGAAATCCACGATCTTTCTGTGACGTCACTGTAGGGGCTGGAGGTCATGCCGAGGCATTTCTTTCTACCTATCCTTCTATAATCTCTTATGATGGTTCTGATCGTGATACATCAGCTTTATCGTTAGCAAAGGAACGTTTGGAAAAATTTGGAGATCGCGTACATCTTCGTCATGCCTCATTTGAGGATCTGGCTAAAGATCCTAGGGAAGATGTTTATGATGGTATACTTGCTGATCTTGGGGTTTCCTCTATGCAGCTGGATACTTTATCTCGGGGTTTTAGTTTTCAAGGAGAAAATCATGATTTAGATATGCGTATGGATACTTCTAAGGGAATCACCGCA
Source organism: Chlamydia poikilotherma (assembly GCF_900239975.1). NCBI lineage: Bacteria > Pseudomonadati > Chlamydiota > Chlamydiia > Chlamydiales > Chlamydiaceae > Chlamydia > Chlamydia poikilotherma. The sequence goes on from NZ_LS992154.1 coordinate 421,561, forward strand.
AGTGAAGTGTTAAACACGTTTCGAGAAGAAGAGTTGGGTAAGATTTTTCGTGAATATGGAGAAGAACCACATTGGAAGAATGTAGCTAAAGCTGTAGTGCATTTTAGAAGACATAAGAAAATTATTACTGTCAAAGATTTAAAAGAAGCAACTGGAAAGGTTTTTCCTTCATATCGTTTGCGTAAGAAAATTCATCCATTAACTTTAATTTTCCAAGCTTTACGTGTCTATGTAAATCAAGAGGACGTGCAATTGAAAATATTGCTAGAGTCTGCTATGCGTTGGCTTGCTCCTGAGGGGCGTTTGGTGATTATTTCATTTTGCAGTTCGGAAGATCGTCCTGTGAAATGGTTTTTTAAAGAGGCTGAGAAGTCGGGACTAGGAAAAATTCTTACTAAGAAAGTCATTATGCCTACCTATGAAGAAACAAGGAAAAATCCTCGTTGTAGATCGGCAAAACTTCGTTGCTTTGAAAAGAAATCCTTATGAATAAATATCGTTTTTTTCGCTTGGTTTTTTGTTTCTGTTTTCTAGGTGGTTTACTTTATTCCTATATTAATAAACAAAATGATCTGACTAAATTACGATTAGAAATTCCTTCTTTATGGTCGAAATTACGCCAAAGAGAACAAGAAAATATTGCTTTGGGTTTTCTTATTGATACAATAGAAAGTCCTGAACATCTCATGCATATAGCAAGCCTTCCCGAATATCAATATCTCCAATACCCTACAGAAGATAGTGTTTGTGTTGTGACCTATGAATCATCGTAAATACTTAACAATGATTACTTGCGGGGTGTTGCTCTCCTACTCTTTCCTTATTGTGCGTTATTATAAAATTCAGATTTGTGAGGGAAAACGTTGGGCTGCTGAAGCCTTGGGGCAACATGAATTTCGAGTTAAGGATCCTTTTCGTAGAGGAACGTTTTTTTCTCAGATGAATGTGCGTAAAGGAGATCCTGAGCAGCGACAGCCTCTAGCTGTCGATATTACTAAATTTCATCTTTGTTTAGATGCTGTAGCAATTCCAGAAGAACATCGCGATATCGTTGCTGAAAAAATATTTAATCTTGTTAGCGATGGGGATTATGGAAAGTTGCGCAGAGAATTTGATAGGAAGTCTAGACATAGAAAGTTATTTTTATGGCTGGATCGTGCTGAACGTGATCGAATTCTTTCTTGGTGGCGCGGTTATGCATCTAAATCTAAAATACCTTCTAATGCTTTATTTTTTATGACCGACTATCAAAGGTCGTATCCTTTCGGAAAACTTTTAGGCCAAGTTCTCCATACTCTTAGAGAAGTGAAGGATGAGAAAACAGGCAAAGCCTTTCCTACTGGGGGATTAGAGGCATATTTCAATCATATTCTTGAAGGAGAGCCTGGGGAGCGTAAGTTTCTTCGTTCTCCTTTAAATCGTTTAGATCTTGATAAGGTTACAAAAATTCCTAGGGACGGATCGGATATCTATCTGACTATTAATCCGTGTATACAGACAATTGCTGAAGAGGAATTAGAAAAGGGTGTGAAAGAGGCTCGAGCTAAGGGTGGGCGCCTAATTTTAATGAATGCCTATACTGGGGATATTTTAGCCTTAGCACAATACCCTTTTTTTAATCCTGCAGAGTATAAGGATTTTTTCAATGACAAGGAAAAGATAGAGGATACGAAAGTAAAATCAATAAGTGATGTTTTCGAACCGGGTTCTATTATGAAACCGCTTACTATTGCTATTGGATTGCTTGCAAATGAAGAGATGTTAGAAAAATCAGGAAAGCCTTTATTCGATCCCTCTGAACCTATCGATGTTACTCGTACCGTTTTTCCTGGAAGAAAGCAATTTCCACTTAAGGATGTTTCATTAAATCGTCGTTTAAATATGTATATGGCGATACAAAAATCATCTAATGTCTATGTTGCGCAACTTGCCGATCGTATAGTACAGAATTTAGGAAGCCATTGGTATGAAGAGAAGTTGTTATTATTGGGATTTGGAAAGAAAACAGGAATAGAATTGCCTGGAGAGGCATCGGGATTAGTACCATCGCCAAAGCGGTTTCATATCAATGGTGTTCCCGAATGGTCTCTATCGACACCGTATTCTCTTGCTATGGGTTATAATATTCTTGCCACAGGAATACAGATGGTGAGAGCTTATGCGATTCTTGCTAATGGTGGTTACAACGTGTGCCCTACTTTGATAAAGAAAATTGTAACGACTTCTGGACAAGAATATGTATTGCGTCCTCAAGTCAGGGGAGAAAGGATTCTTTCTCAAAATATCGTGGATGAAGTATTGAGAGCTACCCGATTTACTACATATCCTGGAGGCACAGGATATCGAGCTTCCCCTAAAAATCATTCTAGTGCTGGGAAAACAGGAACAACAGAGAAACTTGTTAATGGAAAGTATGATAAGCATCGTCATATTTCTTCATTTATCGGGATTACACCTATATATCCTGCAGAAGAAACCAGCGTTCCTCTTGTTATGCTTGTTTCTATAGATGATCCTGATCACGGAGTTCGAGAGGATGGCACTAAAAATTATATGGGAGGCAGGTGTGCTGCCCCGGTATTTAGTCGTGTCGCTGATCGTACATTATCTTATCTAGGGGTTCCCGAAGATAAACAGAAATATGATTACAAGAAGGAAGTCGCTTTTATGAAATCTTTGTATGAGGAGTGGAATCGTTCGGGGAAATAAGCTTATATTGCTAAGTTTTGATAACCGCGGGCTTGAGAAAATTCCTGTTTTTTCTCGCAAAGAGAGGTTAGCAACAATATAATTGTAAAAATTATTTTTAACACCTGTATAATTAAGCCCAGGCCGAGTGTTTCAAAAATTCCTGCAAAGGTATGAAAAGCAATATCTACTTTACTATCTGTTTTAGTGGGCGCTGCAAAAATGCTAAATAGTTTGGCTGCTCCTAGGATATTCCCTAATATGGGGAGCGCACGCGCGATGGTTTCTAAAATAGAGTTTTTATTATTCAACAACCAGTCATTATGCATGATACCCTGACGGTTGCGTATGCATCCCCATTGAATGATTTTGGGGAATTTTCTAGCATGGCAACAAATTGCTCATTATCTCTATAAAAACAGCTATTTTCTATTACATTAATCTTAGGATGCCGGCTCATCTTCGTCCTTTTAGAGTTTGCTTCTAATCGGAGAGGATTTTATCAGTAAACAGACTCCTGTTACTATAAAAATATCATATTTTTTTGAGCAGAGGAAAAAATTAGATGGACTATTTTAATTGTTGTAAGTAAACTAGTTCGGCGGTAATTTTTTTGAGCATTGTTGATATTCGAAAGTTTATTTACAACCCATGAGTGCGGACGAAATTTTTTTTCTACGTTCATGGAAAAAAGAGTATCTACAGACACATTAAGAACAATTTTGTATATAGAAGGGGTCATTCCTTGAAAGAGGAACGTCAGGCTAAAAAATGAATTTAAAAGAACTCCTTAACAACATAGAAGCAAAAGTTTATGGGAAAATTTCTCCCATGGAGGTAAGAAATCTTACCAAAGATTCCCGTAATGTTGGATTGGGAGATATTTTTATAGCTAACAAGGGGAAACATTGTGACGGCAATGATTTTTCAGCTCTTGCTATTGAAAATGGAGCTATTGCTATAGCTTCTTCAATTTATAACCCTTTTCTATCTGTTGTTCAAATTATCTCTTCAAATCTTCCTCGTCTTGAAGCGGAACTTTCTGCGAAGTACTATAATTACCCTTCTAAAAAACTCTGTATTATAGGTGTTACGGGTACCAATGGGAAAACTACAGTTTCCCATTTAATAAAATTCCTGTTTGATGCTTGTGGCAAGCCTTCAGGCTTGATAGGAACTATCGAGCATATTTTAGGGAACAATCGTATCCAAGATGGTTATACCACTCCGGAATCTTGTCTATTACAAAAGTATTTAGCTGAGATGGTGAAAAATCATCTAACATCTGCGGTTATCGAAGTCTCTTCCATAGGTCTTGTTTTAGAACGTCTCTCTCTCATCGATTTTGATATTGGAATTTTAACTAATATCACTCTTGATCATTTGGATTTTCATGGTTCATTTGAAGAATATGTAAATGCGAAGCTTAAATTATTCTCTATGCTTCCCGCCACGGGACTAGCTATCGTAAATAGTGATTTATCTTATGCTTCACGATTTTTAGAAGTCACTCAAGCACAACCTATTACTTATGGTATTGAACGGCCGTCAGATTATCGAGCTGCAAATTTAAGATCTTCTCCTTTTGGAACAGACTTTGATTTGATCTATAGAGGGGAATCTTTCCCATGTCGCTTACCTTTAATAGGAAAACATAACGTTTACAATATTCTTGCGTCTGTTGCTGTCACGCATCAAAGGTGTGATTGTGATTTGGAGAGTCTGATCTCTTTAGTAGCAAATATCGAATCTCCTAGAGGACGTTTAGAACCTATATTTTCGGGATCTTGTCCTATTTATATTGACTACGCACATACTCCGGATGCTTTGGAAAATGTGTGCAAAACACTACATACTTTACTTCCTGAAGAAGGAAGACTCATTGTCGTTTTTGGATGTGGAGGAGATAGAGATCAGAGTAAACGCAAAATTATGGCTCAGGTAGTCGAAAGATACGGATTTGCTGTTGTGACTTCGGATAATCCCCGAGGGGAAGATCCAGAAAACATCATCAAGGATATTTGTTCGGGATTTGTAAAAAGAAATTTTTCTATCGAAATCGACAGAAAACAAGCAATTACATATGCTTTGTCCATTGCCTCAGATAGGGATATAGTGTTAGTGGCGGGGAAAGGGCATGAGACATACCAGATCTTTAAACATCAAACCATCGCTTTTGATGATAAGGAAATTGTGCGCGAGGTATTGTCATCTCATGTCTAATCGCTATACATTGCTTACTTTCTGTATCTTTGGAATGACTTTTGGAGGAATTGCAGCTGAAAGTGCACCTCCTCAGCGCGTACGTCGCAATGAAGTGATCTTTATTGACCCAGGACATGGGGGTAAAGATCAAGGCACCGCGAGTAAAGAATTTCATTATGAGGAAAAGTCTTTAACCTTATCTCTTGCGTTTTCAGTACAGAGTTATCTCAGGAGAATGGGGTATAAGCCAGTTCTTACCCGAACATCGGATGTTTATGTAGATCTAGGGAAAAGGGCGGCTTTAGCAAATCAAAACAAAGCTGATATTTTTGTCAGTATCCACTGTAACTATTCGTCTAACACATCAGCTTTTGGTACTGAAGTATATTTTTATAATGGTAAAAATAATGTTGCTTCCAGAAGCCGTGCTTCAGAAGCTCTAGCTAAGAATGTCCTAAACGCAATGCAAAAAAACGGGGCGTTGAAAAATCGAGGAGTGAAGAACGGAAATTTCGCTGTTATTCGAGAAACAACCATGCCTGCGATTTTAATTGAAACCGGATTTCTTTCTAATTCTAGAGAACGAGCGGCGCTTTTAGATGCACGTTACCGAATGCATATAGCCAAAGGTATAGCCGAAGGCATCCATACGTTTCTTACTGGTCCTAATTTTGAAAAAACAAGTTTAGCGAATATTAAGGCCAGAAAACTTTCTGCAAAGGTGAGTTGAATTTCTAATGAGAAAAAATGAAGGGAAGAAGGGGTCGTCCTCGATGCGATTCGAACGCATGGCCTGCTGCTTAGGAGGCAACCGCTCTATCCTGCTGAGCTACGAGGACACCAGGTCCAGTACTTTATCAAGTTAGATTAAAGAAGTCACGCGTTTGCCGTTATTAAATTAGAATATGAAAGCTTACAATTTTTTTGTCGGACTATAAGATGCAGCAATCATAAGTTTTGACAAATATGAATTTTCGTTACTTATAACGATATAGAACAACTACGTATTTTTAAAAAATGTCTTGAATCCAAAGGATGAATAGATATGATACGCATATACTTCAAAAGTTTATTATTTAGGGCTACTCAACAAGTTACTTTAGGGCACTTTAATTAGGAGGCAACGGCTAATATGGCTACCATGACCAAGAAAAAACTGATCAGTACAATATCACAGGATCACAAGATTCATCCGAATCATGTGCGTACTGTAATCCAAAATTTTTTGGATAAAATGACAGATGCTCTAGTCAAAGGTGATAGGTTAGAGTTTAGAGATTTCGGCGTTTTACAGGTTGTAGAAAGAAAACCTAAAGTAGGGCGCAACCCTAAAAACGCTACTGTTCCCATTCACATTCCTGCAAGACGTGCCGTGAAATTTACTCCAGGAAAAAGAATGAAACGCTTAATCGAGACTCCTTCGAAGCATTCCTAATTTCGTGCCTTTCTCTTTTATCTAATTTATCAGGGTCAAGTTTTTAGGATTACTTAGGGACTTGACTCTAAAATTCTTTGTTATTATTGTCTGGACGCAATCCGTTTCTGAGTAAAAAATTGTGAATAGTGATGGGATCACAGCTAAGATTGCAAGAATGTATCGAAGTGTTTCCCCATTCGAATTTTGATTCGCAGGTTAAGCAGTTAATCTATGCTTGTCAGGATAAGAAACTTCGCAATTTTGTTTTTAAGTTTTTCCGACACCATCCTTTATTAAAAGTTCACGACATAGCGAGAGCAATTTATTTGCTTATGGCTTTGGAAGAGGGGCAAGATTTGGGATTAGATTTCTTGAAATTAGAACAAGAAGGTTCTGGAGCCACACGTTTATTTTGTCGTGGGGGTTTCCCTTGGAAAGGTCTTCCTTATCCAGGAGAACATGCAGAGCTTGGACTTTTACTTTTGCAAATCTCTAGATTTTACGATAACAGTTTAAAATATGCTGAAATGATGAACTCTTTCCAACAGGCATTATTTATGCATGAAGCTACAATTTTTCCTGCTTTATGGAGCCAAGAATATACTCGATCTATAAAGGAAAAGACCACATTAAGTAAATCCTTTCTATATCAGCTAGATCAACAGGTAGCTAGTGAATATAGCTTTACAGATCCTAATCTGGGATTTTGGATGCAACGAACACGTTCGGCATCCATTTTTGTTTCTGGATCAGGATGTAAAAGTGGTGTCGGAGCTTATTATTCCGGAGACGTGGGTATAGTAAACTACGGTCCGTGTTGTGGAGATATTAGTGATTGTCAGGGGTTTGGCCTTTGTGGTGCTGTTAAAGATTTTTCAAGTGTAGAAAGTCATGGTGTTACGGAAATCTCTTTTCTTTGTGCTACAGCACTTCCTTGTCGCAGGATTACAGGATTTTCTTACCTACAAGATGCTTATCTAGGAGCAAAAATTCGTCATCATATCAAGATCTCAGAAAGGCAGTGTGAGGTACGCTCTTTGATAGAAGAAGACCCTTGCAAATCTACATTTTCGATTTTCTGTAGGGGAAAAAGTTGCCAAGTAGTTGAGGGTCCTAGATTGCGGTCAAGTTCTCTGGATTCCTATAAGGGGCCGTCAAACGATGTAATAATTCATGGAGAAAGGGATTCCCTGCGTATTTTATGTTCCAGTCCCCATATGGAAATTTTTTCTTTACAGGGAAAAGAAAGGTTTTGGGGAAGTAATTTTTTGATTAATATTCCTTATCAAGACGCCAGCGTCTCTGTTGTTTTTGAAAAACGCAATTAATAGTTTATTATTTTTTTGAAAGTTCAGAATAAAATAATCTTATAATTGTTTTTTAAGAATTATTTGTATTAAAATTAACCTTTCTGTAAGAGGAGAAAACGTTATTATGGAGCTTCTTCCCCACGAAAAACAAGTGGTAGAGTACGAGAAAACGATAGCCGAGTTCAAAGAAAAAAATAAAAAAAATTCTTTACTCTCCTCCTCAGAGATACAGAAATTGGAAAGGCGATTAGATAAGTTAAAAGAGAAGATCTATTCTGATTTGACGCCGTGGGAGCGTGTGCAGATCTGCCGTCATCCTTCTCGTCCTCGATCGGTGAACTATATCGAAGGGATGTGCGAGGAATTTGTCGAGCTTTGTGGAGACCGTACATTTCGCGATGATCCCGCTGTTGTTGGGGGATTAGCTAAAATCCAGGGCCAACGCTTTATGCTTATTGGTCAGGAAAAAGGATGTGATACCTCTTCTCGTATGCATAGAAATTTTGGGATGCTTTGTCCCGAAGGTTTCCGCAAAGCCTTACGCCTAGCAAAAATGGCAGAGAAGTTTGGTTTGCCTATCATTTTCTTAGTAGATACCCCAGGAGCCTTCCCCGGTCTTACCGCCGAAGAACGTGGTCAGGGGTGGGCTATTGCTAACAACCTTTTCCAATTAGCTAGATTAAAAACCCCGATTATTGTTCTTGTTATTGGCGAGGGATGTTCCGGAGGTGCTTTAGGAATGGCAATCGGCGATGTGATTGCTATGTTAGAGCATTCCTATTATTCTGTAATTTCTCCTGAAGGTTGTGCCTCTATTCTTTGGAAAGATCCTAAAAAGAATAGTGAAGCAGCTGCCATGTTAAAAATGCATGGTGAGGATCTCAAGCAATTTGCTATTGTGGATGTTGTAATTAAGGAGCCGGTGGGTGGGGCACACCACGATCCCGCTACTGTATATCGCGATGTTCAAGATTTCATTCTTAAGGAATGGTTACGGTTAAAAGACCTATCGATAGAAGATTTATTAGAAAAGCGGTATCAGAAATTTCGAACTATAGGTCTCTATGAAACTTCTTCTGAAAGCGGTCCTGAGGCATAAAAAGCATCTTACGCTATTAGGTTTTTCTCTACTTGCTATTTTAGGACTAACCGTCTCTTCTCAAGCAGAGATTTTTTCTTTAGGCATTATAGCAAAAACAGGACCGGATGCTTTTGTTCTTTTTGCTCGCAAGGAAAACAATCGTCTTGTAAAGGCCTCTCAGTTAAGCCAAGAAGAGGTTTTAGATAGATGGTCAGACATCTCTCCTAATTCCGACACGATAACTTCTGCACAAGCAAATGCGTATATTTCTCGTTATGGAAGAGGAACCACATCCATAACTAGCAGATTGTCACGTCTTATTTCTCAGCATATAGATCTATCACGTTTCGGTTCCTTAGCCTTATTTTTAGTCATTGTCGCAATTTTTAAGGCGATAACTTTGTTCTTTCAGAGATTTTTATCCCAGGTAGTTTCTATTCGTGTAAGTTGCGATCTTCGTAGGGATTATTTCAAAGCTCTACAAAAGCTTCCGATGACATTTTTCCATACTCACGATATGGGGAATCTTAGTAGTCGCGTGATTACTGATTCTACAAGCATTGCTCAAGCAGTAAACTCTTTAATGGTTAACTATGTTCAAGCTCCGATAACCCTGACATTAGCTTTAGCAGTATGTTTATCGATATCCTGGAAATTCTCTCTTTTGGTATCGATTGCTTTTCCTGTATTGATTCTTCCTATTGTAATCATTGCTAGAAAAATCAAAGCTTTAGCGAAGAGAATACAGAAAAATCAGGATAAATTTTCTTCGGTGCTTTTAGATTTTCTTGCAGGAATTGTCACTGTAAAAGTTTTTCGTACAGAGTCTTTTGCTTTTAAGAAATATTGTGACCAAAATGACCAGATTGCTGCTCTGGAAGAAAAAAGTGCAGCCTATGGTTTGCTCCCACGCCCACTATTACATACAATAGCTTCTTTATTCTTTGCTTTCGTTGTGATCATTGGTCTCTATAAGTTCAATATTCCTCCTGAAGAGCTAATTGTATTTTGTGGGTTATTATATCTTATTTATGATCCTGTGAAAAAATTCGGAGATGAGAATACAACTATTATGAAGGGTTGTGCCGCTGCGGAAAGGTTCTATGAAGTGCTTTCCCACCCAGATCTTCATAATGAGTCTGAAGATAGTGAAGAATTCTTAGGTTTAACAAGAAGCATAGAATTTCGAGACGTTTCTTTTTCTTATGATAATGAAAAGACAGTTCTCAAGGATCTGAACTTCACGATAAACAAAGGTGAGGCGATTGGTATTGTTGGCCCTACAGGAAGTGGGAAAACAACGATTAGTAAATTATTGCCTAGACTATATGAGATATCGCTGGGAGAGATTCTTTTGGATGGAATTTCTATTAAAGACTATAGCAAATCTTCTCTTAGGAATCATATTGGCTGTGTTTTGCAAAATCCGTTTCTATTTTATGATACTATTTGGAATAACCTTACTTGCGGTAAGGACATCCCTGAAAATGATGTCATTCATGCATTAAAGCAAGCCTATGCTTACGAATTCGTTCAAAAAATGCCTCAAGGAGTACATAGCCTTCTTGAGGAATCCGGAAAAAATCTTTCTGGAGGACAGCAACAAAGATTGACTATAGCGCGAGCCTTATTGAAAAATGCTTCTATCTTGATTTTAGACGAAGCTACATCTTCTTTAGATGCTATTAGTGAAAACTATATCAAAGAGATCATTGGGCAGCTAAAAGGTCAGTGTACTCAGATAATTATTGCTCATAAGCTCTCTACTCTTGAATACGTAGACCGGGTAATTTATTTAGAGCAAGGTAAGAAAGTTGCAGAGGGAATAAAAGATGAGCTTTTATCTTCATGTCCTGCTTTCTTAAAAATGTGGGAATTATCAGGAACTAAGGCTTGGGAAGCGTCTCCAACAAATTCAGAATTAATTACACCGTTCTCTTTTGGCTAAAGCAAGAATTAGATTTGGCTAGGGATAGAAGCTTCTACAATAGCATAGATAGAAGAGGTGAATGCGTAAGAAAGCTTTTCAGCTAACACATCTCTATGTTTTTTAAGGTATTCCCCGCCTTCTTGCGTAGCATAATCTGAAATAATTTTTATCATCATGCAACGTAGGTTATGATTTTTGCATAATCTGGCAATAGCATATCCTTCCATATCTACAAGCTGGAATGTCTCGTGAAATCCATGTTTATAAGGAGTGTGTGCAGAAACTAAAGTGGCTTTTGGGAGATTAGGAATAGCTATGATCTCTAATTCAATTGCAGAATCGAGTTGTTCTGGGGTGGTTTTGCTAAGCTGTGATACACTATTGATAGTATAGAAATTCTGCAAAGGAAGATCTGGAGAACAGCTTCCAGCGAAGCCAAGATTCACACAGGAATCATAATTTTCTAATTTAATGTCTTTTAAAGCTTTTATAACGCCATCTTTTCCCCATTGTTCTAAAAGGATCATATCCATAGCTATAGACATATGAGAGTCTCGGCATTGATAAAAATTTTTATCAGTTCGAATGAAAGCAAAATCTTCAATGAGAGATTTAGCTTCATTCATATCCGCGAGAATAAGAAGAATTTTACAAAGGTAATTAGATAAGGCAGCTGACATAATTTGATAATGTATAGAGAGATTTTTTCCCTGAATTAGATAATACAAGAGTTTCATCGTTTACATATGTATCGATGAACTTTCGAATAACTGCGGTATCTTTATTTCTAGAATATTCTAAAGCTTTATTTTCAGAACCTTTAGGATCTTTTAATGCTAGAAATAGAGATTTTCTTAATGCTAGGGTTAAAATATCTACAATAGTTTGTGGAACTGTTTTTGACACAACAAGGCATCCTAAAGGTAAGGGAAGTTGTGTTCTCTCTTCCCATAGTTTCCCAAGATCTGCTCTTAAAAATAATTGTGTATTGTAGCTGAACCTTTCCTCATGAATGATCGCACCTGCATGTACATCATTACGTAAAATGGCCTCAAGGATCTCGCTATATTTCATAGGGATGAGTTCGGCATTAGGATAGAATATCTTACAGAGTAAATGTGCTGTTGTTGTTTCACCAGGAGTTGCTATAGACTTTAGAGGTGCTATAGGATCGGAAGCTAATACTAGAGGTCCTACACCGCAACCAATAATTGTGCCTACTTCCATAAGAGTATAATTATCTGCAACTTTTGGAAATAATGCCGCCGATATTTTTATTAGAGAAAAGCGATTTTGCAAAGCTAATTCATTTAATGTTGCAATATCTGCAATAGTGATTTGATTTAGTAATGAGAAACCTTCATGACGTTCTAAAAAAGAACGAAATAAAAAAATGTCATTAGGGCAGGGTGAAAAAGCAGCTGAGAGTATCATGTCATTTGTTTCATTAAGTCGATAGCAGCTTTCATATCTTTATCCAGGTTGCCTTGATTTTCTAACCATTGGATATAAGATGCGGGGACTTCAGTTAGGGGTTTACCTCTATATTTTCCGAAAGGCATTTTAAATGCTTTAGGATGACGGCTCTCTTCCATTAGAGCAAGTACTTGTTCCGCAGACAGATCTCCTATAAGTGCTGAAAACACATTGTGGAGGGTAATCACATCGTCTAAAGCGCGGTGGGCTTGGTTTTCTGCAAAACCATATACCTGACGTAAATATTGTAAATTATGTTTGGGTAAGTCTGGGCGATATTTCTGTGCCCATTTTAATGAATCTATTGTCCTTAAAGATAAAGATTCTAAGGAATGTCTACGACATTCCTTTTCAAGTAGTGGGAAGTCGAAACTATCATTATTATGTGCAACAAGAACAGCTTCATTTCCGCAAAAATCACAAAATTGCTTGTAGGCTTCTGGAAATTTTGGAGCAGAGGTCACTGTAGATGTAGTAATCCCATGAATTTTTGATGCTTCCTCAGGAATAGGAATTTCAGGATTTACATAGGTGACAAAGGATTCTTTAGTAGCGTTGTTATAGGCAGCAATTTCTATAATACGATCTTTATCTATCTGTGTTCCTGTAGTCTCCGTGTCGTAAAAAATTAGTGCTGTCATCAAATCTTCCTAATTTATTCCTGTCTTTCTTTACGTGCTTGTTTTTTCAATTCGTCAAGATTCATATTTCCTGAAGATATCAAACCTATAGCGTGAGAAAAACTATCGCAAACCAACCTAATTGTGTCGATATATACGCGCAATAATGTTTCATTAATTTCACCATTTAGACAAGGAACTACTAAACGATAGAAAATTAATCCTTGTTCTTCATCCATTCCAAATCCAGGAATGTCCACATCTCTATTTAGCAAGTGGAGCAGGCGTGCTGTAGGTTCTTTGTGGTTGTCATAGAGTTGGTAAGGGAAGTAGCAGATCATCTGAAGAATTTCTCCTTCACTACGAATCACAAAAAACAAAGGTAATTCGTGATCTTCAGCTTGGATATTGATATAAGTTAATCCGCTTTCTCTTTCTAAAAGAGGCTCTAATCCTGCATGTGTGAGATATTTTGATAGATTATTTTGATTTAAAGACCATGTTGTCATTTAAAACACTCCAAATTGTTCATAAAATATGCTTAAAATTCTTTGTCAGTAAGCTTAGAAACCCGAGTACTATCTACTTTTTGATTCTTATGAAATTTCCGTATACTCTTGCTAAGAAAATCAGAAGTAGATGAGGGTTCTTTTTTTTCATTTTGTTGTAGGAGTTCATTGATATCTGTATCGGGAGGAAATTCTGAAAGTAGTGTAATTTTCTCTGCCGATTCTGCAATGACAAGAATTTTGTTTACCACGCGAATGATGTAGATACAAGTTTTTTGATTTAAGGAGCGTCGATCAAGAATTTTAATTGTTGAAGTATTTCCAAAACCTTGACCTTTAGATTTTAGGAACTTCTTAAATGCCCACACCCCAATACCAAATAGTGTAAGAAGCAATATTAAAGATCCTAGCATCTTAAACATTTCCAGCTTCATATTTTCTGGAAACATTCCTTGAAGATTTATTTGCTCGCTAGAAGTATCAGCAAGAGCAAGATCGTCCATGCAAAATGTTAGATAAGAAAAAATTTTATAAGGCATATTTAAGACCTTTTTGAGTTTCTATAGTCATAGAATAACTAAGAAACAATTTGATTTTAGGACATTCCACTAACGAATTGTTTTCGATGAGTTCTTTATAAGTTAATGTTTGATAGGTTCCAAGAATAAATTAAACTGTAACTTTGTATATTCCTGCAAGAACGATGTAATTAAGATGACTAATTTTGAAATTTAACAGAATATACTTGAATCGATCTTGAAGGGTTTTTAATAGTTTCTTTCTTGATCGTGTTTTATGTTGATTTTGTTCTTTAGAATAGATGTAATTTTTTAATGATCAATCTATGCTGATATTGGAATGTATAGGAAAGTCATGATAAGTTTAAGGGGAGTGGTAAGATTGCTTTATGGATAGATTACTGATTACAGATATAGATGGTACAATTACGCATCTTCCACATCATTTAGATCCTGAAATTGTTAAGAATTTACATTACCTTCATAATTCTGGATGGCAAATATTTTTCCTTACCGGAAGATATTTTTCTTATGCGAATCAGTTATTCAAAGACCTTTCGATTCCATATTTATTAGGATGTCAAAATGGTGCTTGTGTTTGGTCGTCTGAGGAGAATAAATTTCTTTATTTTCAAGATATTCCTAATGAGATTTTATATGCATTAGAGATGTGTGTGGAAGATGGTGATGTGATTTTATCCATAGAATCTGGGGCTGTGAACCAAGATCGATATTATCGATTTACATCCTGTCCTAGTGAAAAGGAACTCTTACGTCATTTAGATCCTGTATATTTTCCCTTTGCAAAAGATAGAGAGAGGTTAGTAGAGAGTAAAAAGCTCTCTAGAGATTATCCTCATGAGCTGTTTGCTGTTGCAAAAATTTTTGGTAAAAAAAATGAAGTAGAAAAGATACAAGAAAGAATTATCAAGTCTAAAGAGTTAGTTGAGAATTTGACTATCACATTCATGAGATGGCCTTTTGATTTTGATTATGCTATTTTATTCATGACAGATAAATCCGTATCTAAAGGTTATGCTGTTGATCGTATTGTCGATTTGGTCTACGAAGGTGAAAAACCTTTCATTATGGCTTCTGGGGACGATGCTAACGATATTGATTTAATTGAGCGTGGAGATTTTAAGATCGTGATGAATTCTGCTCCGAAACACATGCACGGCATAGCGGATTTCCTTGCCTCCCCAGCGAAAGATTTGGGAATTCTTCCAGCGTGGGAGGCTGGTATAGAAATGTATCAAAGAATTAAGAATTCTTAGGGAGCATTTCAGGACCAATTCCCATAATATTTGCTCCATGATCTACATAAAGAGTTTCTCCGGTAATGGCACTGGCTAGCGGAGAAACTAGAAATGCGGCTGCTGCCCCAACTTGTTCCGTGGTCATCGGCTTAGGAATTGGAGTCCAATTTAAATAATAATCTACCATTTGTTCGATAAATCCGATAGCCTTCCCTGCACGGCTCGCTAGAGGGCCTGCAGAAATAGTATTTACACGAACTCCCCATTTTCTTCCTGCTTCCCAAGCAAGCATTTTGGTATCACTTTCTAATGCGGCTTTAGCTGCGCTCATACCGCCTCCATAGCCAGGTACTGCGCGTGAAGAAGCTAAATATGTTAAGGAAACACTGCTGCCACCAGGATTCATAATAGGTCCAAAGTGTGCTAATAAGCTAACTAGAGAATAACTCGAAGTGCTTAATGCAGCTAGATACCCTTTACGTGATGTTTCCAAAAGTGGTTTAGAAATTTCCGGACTGTTGGCTAGAGAGTGGATTAAAATATCAATATGACCGAAATCTTTCACAACCTGTTCAACAACCTCAGAAATAGTATATCCTGAGATCCCTTTGTAGCGTTTGTTTTCTGCGATATCTTGAGGAACATCTTCAGGTGTATCGAAACTTGCGTCCATGGGATAAATTTTTTTGATTTCTAGGAGATTTCCGTCGGACAACCTTCTTGACTCATCAAATTTCCCTAAATCCCAAGATTGAGAAAAGATTTTATAAATAGGTACCCAGGTTCCTACGATGATAGTAGCTCCTGCTTCTGCTAATACTTTAGCGATTCCCCAGCCATAGCCCTGATCATCACCAATACCTGCTATAAAAGCTACTTTGCCAGTTAAATCGATCTTTAACATTCGCCAACCTTGTTTCTAAGTCCATACTGATATGAGGAGGTTAGCAGATTCTTTTATTATTACGAAACTCTTTGAAAATCTGTTTTGATCGATAGTCATCTAGGTATTTTCCTGTCTTTGTCTTCCAAACTGTCAATTAAAATTTTTATTTACATTTTAATTTCACTGCCATAAACTCTCTGCCCCTTGCGTAAGTTTGCAAGGAGAATCCTATGTTTAGTGTGATCTGTAAGTGAATAGGATAAAATTAAAATAGGAGAAAAATCATGGCATTTCCATTGGGGAATATTCGTTCTTTTTTAGGTTTTGGAGAACCTCAAGAAGAACCAAACGCTACAGAGAACACATCATTGGTTTCTACTGTTGCTGAAACAGTGTTGACTAATTCAACTACAACACCTACTTCACAAACATCGCCAAGTACTTCTACGCTGACCTCTTCTGCTTTTGTTTCGGAAGCAGGGGATGCTGCTATGGTTGCAGCTAATGTAGCTTTATCAGCTTTAGATGCAAGCTTAGAAGATGTATATGTAGATATGGAGCCAGTCCGACGTGATAGCGCGTCACAAACAGATCAAATAACTTGTGAAGAATTTTTAAAAGAAAGGTATAGAGATCAAGTTGTTTTCCGAGATCATGTGAGAGATGTTATTTCTTATCGGTCTGCTTCATGTGGAGCTGATCTTTTTGCACGATCGTCGATACTCACACAACCTCCTCGTGCAAGTATGGAGTGCTTAGATGATATTTCGCTTTTTGAAGATGCTGAGACGACACCTTTAGCAGCTACATCAGAGTCTACAGAGAATAAATCTCCAATATTACGAACACAAGTTTTTGGTTTTTTCATAGATCTTTTAAAGCAAGATTTACTTCACGATAATATTAGTGGGGGTAGGGTCAAAACTTTCTTCGATTATATATCTGGAGGTATGACGAAAGAAGAGTACAAAGAGTTATTGGATTTAATTAAAGAGGGAGATTTTACCTCTACCCAAGATATTACTAAGTTTTGCGACATATTTATGTCGACACCCGTATTCAAATGTTCAAATGAATTGCAGACCTTATTTACGTTCTTTAAAGGAGAAGGGGGTGCTGTTACTTTGGTCATGTTGCACGAACTAATGGGTATATTGACGGGAACGTTTGGTTTGCCGCTTCCTGAAGGATTGAGCTCTTTCTTACTTGCACTAAAAAATTTATATGAGACTACACATCCTGGCGGGGAATCGAACATAGCTGCTGCAGTATCCATTGTTTCTTTAGTTGCCGGGGTATTACAAAGTGAAACAACACGTCGTGTTATGCAATCATGTTACAATGGTTGTGCAGATTCTTGTTCTGGAAATTGTGGTTGTTCGGGTTGTGGATGTGCTGATGGTGCTGTAGGTTGTGGAGGCTTTGGTTCATTCTTATGTGGTCTTTTCGCAGGATGCTTCAATTTAGATACTCGTCGAGGTGGTATTACAGAAGAAGAATTTAAGAAGTTAGAAAGCAAATATAGCTCTGCTGTAGTTTTGATTGCTTTAAATAATTTGGGTGTAAACACAGTAGATCTTCTTGCTGGTAAGCAGGTAGTGTTGCCTAATTTAGATCAAGTTAAGTCTGAATGTGAGTCTGCTTCTAAAGATCTTAACCGTATTATAAAAAGTAAAACTAAAGAGATGTGGGCAGAAGCTGCGTCGAATTACTCTAATCTTTTGTCTCACCCAGTTCTTAAAGAGGGAATTATTGCAGGTTTGTCCGATCGTCATATCATTATTAATGATAATAGATTGCGAGCAAAAGTGCTCATAGATTGTTCTTGGGGATCTCATGGATTTGTTTCGACTAACGAACCTTTTGATTCATCAAGATTGGTAAGTTCTCTTACTTCTCTTGTTGTTATGAAACGTGGGGAGAAGGTACATCGTAGATTAGGTGCTGCTGATGCTTCTGACGTTATGACTTGTGTATCTAGAGTACTTTCTGCATCTGTATCTACGGGAAATAATATTTGGTTGTCTACTGAAGACCTCATGACACTAGTTTGTGTCGTTTTAGCATACAGAAATCTTTCTGTTGTTGATGGGGAAGGTTCTGATAATACTAGAATTCATGATGTTCAGGAGATCAAAGATCTCTTCGCCGTAGTTGAAGAGAATCGCATTCGAGTAGAAAGGAATAAACCAAGTGATATCAGAGCTAGTATGAATGCTTCCATTCTCTACACTCATATAGCTAGAAACGCATCTAAGAAAGAAAACAACTACAGAGCTTTTAAAGATAGAGCAAGAACTGAAGTTAGGGACAATCTTGTTATTAAGATGTCAATGCCCTGGATGAGAGCTTCAGGTTTGGTATTAAAGAATGCCTCTGCAAAAGGACGTGATGAAGTGGATCGTCCTGTTGTAAGATCTCCAAGAGTTTCTGGAGGTATCTATGTTGCTCAGCAATATAGAGAAACTTCTGTGTAATTTAAGTACATTAAACCATTTTTGAAAACTAACAAATCCGAGCATGTAATAACTCAACCACAGTTGTTTATAGGTGTCTCAGCCGTAAAGGATACCGAAATAAACAACAAATATGGTTATTACATGCTCATTTTTTTAATTCAAATTTTTTATATACATTTCGTCTTATCTTCTCTAATCTCCCGTGGACTAATTTTTTAAAAATCAATGACTTTGGGTTAATTTGCCCTGTGTTTGTTGTTTTAGTTAAGGAGAATAGAAATGACATCGCCTATAGGTAGAGGTAATACGAATCCCAGTTTTATTTTTGATAATGGCAGTTCAAATACTGGTGGAAATTCTACTAACGAGATCGGAAGAGGAGCGCAGCATTTAGGAGGGGTTAGGAGGGCAGCTGCTAATATTTATGGTTGGTTTCAACAAGGTGGTGGAGGTTCTACATCCATGCCTAGGTCAATTCGATCCCCCGTTCCTACACAACCTGTGTCTGGGATTAGCGCACCACAAGTAAGTGCTCCGACTTCTGGAGTTGATCCTGGAGTACAAGCGCTTTTAAATTTACTCATGCAACATACGGGACCTGCGGTTACTACACAACCTGTGTCTGGGATTAGCGCACCACAAGTAAGTGCTCCGACTTCTGGAGTTGATCCTGGAGTACAAGCGCTTTTAAATTTACTCATGCAACATACGGGACCTGCGGTTACTACACAACCTGTGTCTGGGATTGGCGCACCACAAGTAAGTGCTCCGACTTCTGGAGTTGATCCTGGAGTACAAGCGCTTTTAAATTTACTCATGCAACATACGGGACCTGCGGTTACTACACAACCTTTCTCTACAGGAAACCAAACACCACAAATGCTTCAGGCACTTTTAAATTTATTTGTACAGGGTTCTGGAGGTGTTTCTGGTCAAGGTTCACAAATGCTAATAAGTTTGCTGCAAAGTATTACGTCTACTTATGGGCCTTACCAGCAAGGGTTTGGAGCTTTAGCAAACTTAGTGAGCGGTCAGGGAACTACTTCATCTAGTATAGGAACAGCTGTACAAGCATTAAGTGGATTAGCGAGTTTGGCAGGTCCTGCAGGTACTGCTGTAGGATCGTTAGCTTCTATTCTTGCAGCAGCAGCAACCAGTGAGTCTGCACGTCGAGGTGGGAGGTTCTGCTACGATAACTGCCATACATGTTGTGAGGGAAATTGTTGTTGTCCTCGATGTGGATGTAGTGATGGACAATGTGGTTGTGGAAGTTTAGGAAGGTGTTTATGTGGTCTATTCGGGAATTGCTGTGGTGTCCAAGTTGATTCAAGAAGAGCTTTAGAGGAAGAATTACAAGAAATAGAGAATGAGTTTGGTGATTCTATATTTTTGATAGCATTAAGCAATCTAGGTATGGATACCGTCGGTCTATTATCTGGAAGTACGGCTATAACACTTCCTGATATGGGTGGAATTCGAGAGGAATGTAGGAATTGCTCTAGGGATCTTCCAGGGATTTTGAAAAATAAAACGAATGCTATGTGGGGCACTGCTTCACAAGACTATTCCAAGATTTTGCAAAATACATTTTTACGAGGAAGTCTTGTTTCTGGAATGGCAAGTTTCTGTGATATCAATACTAATCAATTAAAAGATTGTGTGCGCATACTTTATAAATGGGGGGGAAATGGAGGTGTTACAGCTGCATCATACTTTGATATGGAAAAGTTAGCCCTTACTCTTCCAGACCTTACCGTGACCTCACGTCATAATTCAGCAGTAGGACCCCTAGGTGTGATTACAGCTGCAAATGTAATGCAGGATTTAGGAAAGGTTTTAATGAAAGCATCTCACGGAGGACGCCAAATTTGGATCGATGTCAGTGAGTTGATGACTCTCGTATGTATGATTCTTGCTTATCGAGGTATCTGCGTTGTTTCTGATGCTACAACTTCTGAAGGAGCAAGGATATATGAAGTAGGTGAAATGCAGCAGTTCTTTAGAGATGTCGATAATTGTCGGTTAATGAATGAACGTAATCGTGCACCTGCTCCTTATGTTTCCTCAGTAAATCCTTATGCAGATCTAGCAGCGAGATGTTTCGCTGAACACGGTCAACGTACTGAGAGAATGAGAAATCCTGGAGACGCATCTAGACAACAGCTACTAACAAACCTATCTAGTAGATGGATGTTAGCAGCAGGTATTACTTCCATGACTCCTGTTACAACACAATCTCCAGCTTTAACAGCTCCTATAATTACACGTGCTCAAGTTAGTAGACTAGGAGGGATATCATCTACAGTAGGGGGACAAAACGAGCGTGATTATTATCAGGAAGGCGCGCGCCCTCGAATAGGCAATGGCACTAATCAAAGAGGGAATAGTCAGGGACAGGGGGACAGAGGTAACAATAATGAAGGAATGAAAGAAACTCGAGTTTAACGTTTCTGTAGTAGGTGGGGGACTACTTCTCTGGGATCTCCGGATGAGGATGCTGTAACATCTATCTTTTCTTGAGAAAATGGCGATGTAAAGGTTAGGGCATGTGCATGGAGTAGAGGACGAAATACATTTCTCGGCTGTACTTTCTTGCCATAATCTACATCGCCAACAACCGGATGGCCTAAAGTTTGCATATGTAGACGGATTTGATGTGTCCTTCCTGTAATTGGTTCACAGCGTATTAAAGTATAGTGTTTATAAGTACGCAGCACGGACCAATTTGTAATTGTTAACTTCCCATAATCTTTATTTGTATTTCCGAAAATTACAGCACCGCAACGGCGTAATTTAGGAGCAGTGTGAGAAATTAACGTGCCTGAAGATTTTTTTGGATGACCAAAAACTAAAGCAGTGTATTGTTTATGTATTTTTCGTTTCTTGAACAGTTCTGCGAGGGCATTAGCAGCATTTGCATTTTTGGCAAACAGGATACATCCCGTGGTGTCTCTATCTAGCCTATGGACTATATTGAGTCCCGTTGTTTTTGCCAGATCTTCCGTAGAGATGTGCGAAGGTTTGTCATAGATACAACAATTTGGATCTTCCCAAAGGATTTTTGGTTCTGATCTTATTTGCAAGGTTAACGTAATGCAATCTCCAGGTTGAACTTTATAAGATTCGAACCTTTCTAAATGACCGTTTACACGACAACCGTGATAACGCACCGAATCAAGAATGATATGTTTTTTATAATCGGGAAGCCGAGAACGTAAGAAAGATGATAATCTTTCTATATGATCAGCAACCCATGAGAATTCTTTCATAAAGTAGCAAAAATTAGAACTTAGGTAAAATTTTACGAGAATTTGTATGGCAAAGATAGCTTTTTCTGAAAGAGCAAAGAAATTTCCTGTGGAAAAGTTAAAAAAATGGTTTGCAGATAATAAGCGTAGCTTCCCATGGAGAGACAATCCTTCACCGTATAATGTCTGGGTTTCCGAAGTAATGCTCCAGCAAACTCGAGCAGAAGTTGTAGTAAATTATTTTCTTGAGTGGATGAAGAGGTTCCCAACTATAGAAGCATTAGCGACCGCTAATGAAGAAGATGTGATCAAAGCTTGGGAAGGTTTAGGTTATTACACTCGAGTACGGAATCTTTTGTATGGAGCCCGGATGGTCATGAAGGATTTTGGAGGAGAACTTCCTGACGATCCTTTAGATTTAATGCAGATAAAAGGATTAGGCCCATATACGGTGCACGCCATTTTAGCTTTTGCTTTTAAAAGAAGAACAGCTGCAGTAGATGGCAATGTTTTGCGGGTACTTAGTAGAGTATTTTTAATAGATGCTTCTATAGATTTAGAATCTACTAAAACTTGGGTATTTAGAATTGCCCTATCTCTTTTGCCCGCTAAAGATCCACAGATAGTTACCGAAGCTTTGATAGAACTTGGAGCGTGTATTTGTAAACGTGCTCCGAAATGTGAAATTTGTCCTTTAAATACTATGTGCGGAGCTTATAAAGAAGGTCGGCAAAAATCTCTTCCGATACGTCATGCTAGGAAAAAAATTGTTACATTATTTCGTTGGGTAGCGATTGTTCTCTATGAAGATGCTATCGTTCTTGAACAAAGAAAACCTGAGGAGATGATGGCTGGTTTATACGAATTTCCTTATATAGAGGTTGAGTCTTTTGATGGTCTTTCGGATATAGAAGGGATTATCCAAGAAATGGAGAAACGTGTAGGAACTCCATTAGTGTTTTATGGAGAATTAGAGGAACAACGTCATGCTTTTACCCATTATAAGGTACGTCTTATTCCGAGAATTTTCCGTGCAAAATCTAAACCAAAATCTGAGTTTCTCTATCCTATAGAGATCTTAGATTCTTTACCTTTCTCTTCCGGACATAGGAAAATAAAGGCTTGGTTATTAGAAAATGCTTATACTATTCCTAATCCTGAACTTGTGAAGGTTTAAGTTCATGAAAAATATAGACTTTTCTCAATTGATAGAGCTTGTTAGAAAAATGGTCGCCGATGGTATTTGTCCTTGGACAGATCATCAGGATTTTGACTCTATACTTAGCCATATTCTCCAGGAGTGTAAGGAGCTTTCGGAAGCTGTTCATGAGGGCTATTCTATTAAGGAAGTCACCTCGGAAGCCGGGGATGTTCTTACTCTTGTGTTGTTGTTGTGCTTCAAGATGGAATTTCTAGGAATGTCTTCATTAGATGCAATTATTAGTGAAGCTCTTGCTAAAATTCGTCGTCGTGCTCCTCATGTTTTCGATCCAAGTAAAAGAATTTCTTATGAGGAAGCAAGAACGGCATGGGCTCTTGCTAAACTCGAAGAGAAGAGTGAAAAATAGGACATTTACTAAAAGGCTTTCCTCTTTAGTAAAATTCACTGAGTGTGTTATCAAAGAGCGGTAAGTTGGGGACCTTTTAAGAGAAGAGACCTACGAACCGGGTCAGGACTGGAAGGTAGCAGCCCTAAGAAGAGCTTTCTTTTGCTAGAAGTGTTTCTCCAACTTACTCTTTTTCTTTTTCAATTTTAAACTGATAACATTCCGATATTTGTAATGTTGAATAGTATATGCAATACTATGGGCGCAGCAATATGGCGTTCTTTTTCGTAAAGAAACCCTGTAAGTAGAGAAAAAATTAAGAGAACAGGGACAAATACCAGGCTTCCCCAAGAATGCTCTACGTGGGTAAGAGCGAAGATTACTGAAGAATATAAGAGAGCATAAATTCTGTTCATTTTATTTTTCAGAAATGTTTGTAGAAAACCTCTGAAGAATATTTCCTCAGCAAAAGGAATTAAAATCCCTAAACTTAAAATAAATCCACGATCATATACTGTAGATGTCAGTGTATCTTGGACTTCTTGAGTTAATGTTTGTTCTTGTAGGGCCTCGATAGGCAAAATGAGCATTAATCCTTTATTTAGCACGAGACCAATGATTTGAGTAATAGGGATTACAATAATCCACATCCGTATTGCAGAAAAAATTGCGCCTAAAAATGTTGCCTCAGGCCTATTCGCTGAATAAATTACACTGCGTGTAACTTCAATAGGTAGTCCTAGAAGATAAAAGATATAGGCAGATGCTAGAAAGATCCCGTGTAATGAGCGTGCAGCGATATCAGAATCCGCTCCTATAATAAAAGGAATTAATCCTGGAAGAAACAAAAGGACAACTCCGACAAGAATATGTCGTAGTTGTAATGGAGTTTTTTCTGAGGGTTTTGGCCAAGTAAAAAAATTTCTCGATACAACAGCTGCTAGAGCTAGAAATATAAGAAGGAATAACCAAGAATGGATCATAAATTACGAATAATTTGCACAGACATAACCTTCAACTCTGGCGACGACTTCTCGAAATAGACGGTGATGCATAAGCCCCATAGGTGTAGATTCAAAATGTTTCGTTTGCCATCCGTAACGATGATAATCACTTACTGTTGTAGCAATAGGCTGGCTAGATTCAATGATTTCTTGATAGATCATCGAAACCTTATTGTGACGAATATCGAAAACACGAACACGAACAGAAGCTGTTATAGAGTCGTTGCCAAACATATCTTGTGATGTTTTTTGCTCTAAAAGTTCTGTAGCGACCACAAACTCTGCTGGAAGAAATTCGACTATCGCTTGTGGAGAAAACTCGGGAACCACAGGAGAATAAAATTGCGAGACGACCCGTGGAGATGCAGAATGTTTAATTAAAAATAATTTTTCGGAAGAATGGAATCTCTTGCCAATCTCTTGAGTGAATTCTGCTTGTAAATTCCATGGAAGTACTTCGGAGACTTTCCCAGAACGGTAAAATACTGGTAACATAGCAACAACGCCCTTAGCCTTACTTCCTGATTTGTAAAGCTTAGGATGATAGCTTCCCGATGCTGGTAGAGAACAGCCAGATAGGTTTATAGACAAAAGTCCACAAGAAACTAATAAGAGGAGTTTTCGCATAATTGCTGTCCTTACATTAACGAATACCGTTTGCTCGGGTATTGAATTTTACTTTTGTAAAAGCACCCTATTTTTTCAAAGGAATTCGTGTTTGCCTATAGATAGGGATACTGAGTTATTCTTCCTGTTAAGTTATAACAAAGAAAAAAATAAAAACAAGTCCCGAAATCATAGAAAACCCAGATTCATTTCTATAGGTTTTCGTTATTTTACTTGAGAAGATTCTTGCTGATGATGCGAACAAGGACAATCCCATTCTTTAGGAATTAGAGTGCATCCGGGAATTAATAGCGCAGAGGATGAGAATACAAGAATAGAAAGAAACCATTTCATTACTATACATATCCTTAACATTGTCTTTTTCTATCTGTTCATAAACGTAAGAATACTTTTATGCAAAGTCTATTTAAATATTTATTTAGAATGAATTTAATCTTTTTTAGATGTCTATAGGGATAATCTGAGATTAATAAAAAAATGCCCGTGATCTTATGGGCATAATTTTTTAATAAAGAAAGATTTAGAGAATCTTTAGGATTAACTAATCCTCAGTTTTAGAAGAGGACTGGTCCACATTTTCATTAACGTTTCCAGAATTTTCTACATTTTGGTTGTTCCCATCGGTAGGACCAGATTTTTTATCCTCGTTGCTAGTTTGGTTAGAACTGCTCTCGGTTTTGTTGCTTTCATCTACAGGTCCTTTTGACTCGTCACTTGATGTCGGGTTCCCATCTAGACTTGTTTTTGTTTTTTCTATATCTACTTCTTTAGGAGTCGATAATTCCGATAATTTAGTCTCTCTCAGATGAGAGCGATATTGATGAAGTACTATTAATAAAACTATAGCACAGAGTATCGCACCTGCTGTTAAGGCCCAGAGTGCAGTAATTCCGGTTACAATGGCGCAGACAATGCCAATTGCAGATAGCAAGGCAGCGGCTGCCATAACCACGATAGATATGATGTTTGATCTTTGTATTTTCTTCTTAATGTCTAAAACAGACTTATCTAAATTAACAAAATCAGTACTTGTTGAGACAGAGGTCTCAGATGTAAACTCTGGATTTGGTAATGAAGGTACAGATGATGTCATAATTTTCACCTAAATTAGTGTTGATTTGTAAGCATTCTATGGGAAATTATGATTTTAAGTCTTTTAATTAGTGAGATTTAGTTTAATTTGTTCTCTTTTTCCAGAGAAACAACGCACTAGTTTAAGAAGCGTACTTTGCTTTGTTAGCTGCTTATTGCTAACGGTTTCATGTAATACTCTGGTGACTAGCTTAATTGAATCTTGTGTTAGGTTCATAGAACATTTGTAAAGGATTTAGAAATAAAAAAGGAACCGCAGACGTATGTCTCGATTCCTTAATATTCCTAAGAACGTAATAAATGTCTTACTGTTGGTTAAGAAGCTCAGCTCCTAATCCATTAGCAAAATCTGGCTCAGTATTAGCAAATCCTAGCGCTGGAGTGCTAGGGTAAGAGGTGTCACCAAAAGGTACAAAAGAGAGTTTGGGACGTGCTCTATAAATTACTAGAACTAAAATTACCGAAAGAACGAGAGCAACTACAGGTATGGCCCATAGACCCACAATCCCAGTAACAAGAGCGGCCGCTATACCTGCAGCGGATATTAATGCTGTAACCACAATCGTAATGGTAGAAAGGGCTTTCGCCTTTCTTAATCCTCTCTGATAAGCTTCGGGAGAAATAAAACTCTGTGGTTTTACCACTATGTCCGGAGTTAAAGAAGATGACATGCTTTTATCCAAAAATTAAAGTATTAACTACATTATTCTATCAAAAATAGTTTTTTAAGTCTTTTAATTATGAGTATTTTAGTTTACTTTAATTCCCTAGAAAAGAAGAGAGGAGATTCTATAGGGATACCTTTCTCCCTCACTACAACAACTGTTAAGAATGTGTTAGGATTTTTCTCTGAAAATTCTTGAAGAGCAACGACGAGAGCAGCTTTTGCAGCTTTTAGATGTAAACTATCGATAGGAAGGTCTTCGTCGTCATACCGGTCTCTTCGATTTGCCTCAGAGAATAATAGAGGGATTTGCACCATGGTTGCAGGAATTTCCCCAGAAATAGCTTCTTCAAAACATTTTATATAGGTTTCTTTACATACATGGAAAGCTGTTCTTGGATCATAATATTCTGGTGTTAGAGGATTATAAACGTGAGAGAAATAGAAAGGTAGGCCGGTATTTGGAGGGTTTCTTACTCCTTCGGTAGTTTCCCAGATACATTTTTTTGAGCAGGCTCCTGGGGTTAATATAGTACTATTATTCGAGGTTTGTTTTGCCTTCTCCCAGCAGCTAGCGCTTACAGTTCTATAGAAAGAATAGCGTCCCCAGAATAGATCTTCTCTGTTCATTTCCGCATCAGCAGGATTTACCATCATTAATGTGCACTCAGAGGTTATTCTAGGTTGCGTGGTATCACCAACAGTGGAAATTAGAATAATTCCTGGATTGCTATTTAATCGCCACACGACCTGCTGTATGCTATCTGGAAGAGGACGTATTCCATAGGGAAGATTGCGCCAACGAGACTCTGTCCATAAAGTTGTCAATAGGTCATCATATTTAGGAATAGTAAATGGTAGAATACCTACATGCGATTCTCTTTCAACGGGGCTATGTTCTCCCCAGGGTAATCCTAGAGGAATAGAAGAAGTTGTTTTTGTGGCCATAGTATTAGATTGCGTATTTATCAAATCTAAAAGACAGCATAACACCATTAAAATGGAAGCTAGAGATAGGATTAGGATAAATGCTGCTGAGGGGAATGCTATAGCAAAAATAATGCCCGATAAAATTAAAATCCCGGCAAGGCCAAGAATACATCCTAAGAGCTTTTTCTCATATTTTTTTAAGAATTGAGAACAGGTTCTAGATGGATCAACATCAAACGATGGAATATCTGATTTTAAAGATGCTAGTTGTATTGACATTTGTAGTTTTCAAACGTGTGATGATTCTATTTTAATCGGGATCATTTCAAAAGATTCCCGACTTTAACTAACTATTTCCTGCAGGATAATAATTATAACTCAAGTTTTTCTATTTTAGCCAATTAGTATTAATTTTTTTTTAAAAAACAAGGAAATATAAATATAAAAATTTCTCTAAATATTATCGTTTTGGTATATCCCAGAGAGAATACTGAATTATAATTTTCTATTGATTGAACTAATCAGTCTCAGAGAAGCTCTAATTTTTTTATCCGTGTTTAGTAATTTATAGTTTCCATGCAAAATACTGTAGATTTCGATTATTTTGGTCTAAGCGATATTGGAATGGTGCGTTCTAGGAATGAGGATTTTTGGCAGGTAAATCTGTCCTCAAGAGCTGTTGCTATTGCAGACGGTATGGGAGGATGCCTAGGAGGTGATGTAGCTTCTCATGAAGCTATTTTTAGCTTAATGGAATTGATTGATGCCAGGCAATCGCAGTTAGCGGAGTTTAAGGATGATCAGTATAGAGAAACATTGAGGATAATTCTTTCTGAAGTTAACGGCTTAATTTATGAGCACAGTCTCATGGAATCACGTCTTCAGGGTATGGGAACTACATTGAGTTTCATGCAATTTCTTAGGAACAAGGCTTGGTTGCTTCATGTTGGAGATAGTAGAATTTACCGCTTGCGTGGCGAAAGTCTTTCTTGTTTGACAGAGGATCATTCTTTAGCAAATCAGTTGAAAAATCGTTATGGGCTTTCTAAACAATCAGATAAGGTGTATCCTTATCGCCATATTCTGACTAATGTTTTAGGAAGTCGTCCTTATGTGATTCCCGATATCAGGGATATTTCCTATAAGAAAGAAGACTTGTTTGTTTTTTGCTCGGACGGCTTGACAAACATGGTTTCTGATGCAGATATGCGGGATATTTTACTTCAATCTACGACCTTAGAAGAAAGTGGAAATATTTTAATTTCCCTAGCAAATAGTCGTGGGGGATCTGATAATGTTACCGTGGTGTTAGTCCGAATACAGTAATATCCGATTTAAGGAACTGTACAATGATCTACTTGGATAACAACGCCATGGCTTCTCTAGAGCCAGGTCTTTTGCATTTTCTACAACAACTCTTTCATGAGGGGATTTACGCCAATCCTTCGAGTGTACATAGTCCAGGAAAAAAATCTCGCAAGATAATTCATGAAACGACAACGTTGATTCAGAAGACCCTATCTTTTCCTGGGCAGGTAATTTATACTTCGAGTGCTACGGAAAGTTTAAATTTAGCTATTGCGAGTCTTCCTAAAGGAAGTCATGTGATTACATGCAGTTGTGAACATCCTGCAATAATAGAGCCTTTAAAAAATGCCAATCTTTTCGTTTCGTATTTAGATCCTCAGCTTGGAAACTGTACAATCAGTCCAGAACAAATAGAAACTGCTATTATACCAACAACCTCAGCAATCGTATTAGGATGGGTAAATAGCGAAATTGGTGCGAAAATAAATATAGAGGTGATTGCTGATATTGCTAGGAAGCATAATTTACAATTTATTGTAGATGCTACAGCAATTATCGGTAGAGAAAAAGTAACCATTCCTAAAGGTGTCACTATGGTTGCTTTTAGTGGACATAAGTTTCACGCTTTATCGGGAATAGGAGCTCTTCTTATATCTCCAGGATTTAAAGTTTCTCCCTTGCTTTGGGGGGGCGGTCAGCAAGGAGGTATACGTTCTGGAACAGAAAACCTCTGGGGGATTGCTTCATTATACTATATTTTCAATATGCTTACGGAAAAACAAGAAGAAATAGCTTTAAAAATCTTACAATATCGCAATTATTTCGAGGCATGCTTAAAAGAACGTATTCCTGAGGTTAGAATTCATTGTGAGTATCAACCTCGTGTGAATAATGTTTCCGCTATTGCTTTCCCTCTATTAGAAGGTGAGGTGATGCAAATAGCTTTAGACGTTGAAGGTGTAGCTTGTGGTTATGGATCAGCTTGTTCTTCGGGAGCTACTACAGCTTTCAAATCTTTAGTTGCCATGAAAATTGATCAGGATATATCTCTAGCTACCTTAAGGTTTTCTTTTTCTCATTTGCTAACACAAGAAGATCTTGATTTAGCTATAGAGAAGATTATAAAGGTGAGTACCCATTTGAGAAGTGCTTGGTAAAGTTACGAAAGTAAATTTTTAATAGAGACGCTTTTAATTCCATATAGCGATACTTCTTTAACTTCTAGAAGAAGATTATCAGTAATTACTGACGTTCCAATTTCTGCAGGAGTATCGAGTAATTGTAAAACTAACTGTGCTAGAGTTTCTACTCCATAACGCGTAAGTTCAATTCCCAACTCTTTCTGTAGATCTTTTAATGGTGTATTTCCAGGAAACGTTCTTTCTATTAAAGAGACAGTTTTAGGCTTTAGTTGAGCGATATTTGATGTGTTAAATAGGATTTTAAAAATCGCATTTAAACTCAGAATACCCATAGGTTCTCCAGAAGAATTCAATACGACAGCTACGCTAGAACGGTTATCTCTAAATTCTTTCAATATACGTATCAGTTTAGATTTTGCTGTGATAAACCAGGGTGAATGGAGATTATGAATTAATGCATCGTCAGGATTTTTATTCACAAAATCTTTAGGGAGCGCTATCCCTATCACATTTTTACGTGCCTTATGGTATACTGGGATAAACTCCATATCAGTGTTTTTTATCTTACGACATAAATCCTTAACATTTGCCGTAGAAGGCAACATTGTTACCAGATCTAAGGGTTGACATACCTGTTCCGCGGATGTCGCACTTAAAGAGAAAATATTTGTGGCAATAACATTAAAATCTTGTTCTTCATGATGTGTTTCTAAAGCTTTTTGAAATTCATCACGACTTAATGTTGAGTTCAACTTCTCTTTTTTTATTTTTAGTAGATAGTAAATTCCTTCTGTAAGACTCCCTATGAATTGAATTAATGGATAAAATAGATAGTGAGAATAATACAGTATAGGAGCACCCCAAAGTGCTAACTTCTCAGGAATTTTACGTGATATCGTTAAAGGGAAAAGCTCAGCAAAAATTACGACAAGAAAGATCTGAGTAAAAGGAGCGTAATCTGGAGAGAATCCCAGAGCTTTATAACAATTCCTAGCTGATTCAGAACTAATTTGAAGAGCTATGTTCACTCCAAGCATCACGGTCCCGAATAAACGATAAGGACGACGAATAAGAAAATTAATATAACGCGCTTTCTTATGATCTTTTGTTAGATAGTATTGGAGGCGTACACGATTGAAGGAAACGCAGGCCATTTCCATCATAGAATAGAATCCTTGAAGGACAATACATAAAAAATTGACCCCAAGCCAAAAGAAAGGAGAATCAGTCATGCATTTTCCTTATATACACTCGGCGTATGCGATTAGGAGCAGCGTCCAAAACTTGAAACATAAGATTGTTCCAAGTAAGTTTTGTTCCCGTAATCGGAATAGATTCCATCTGTTCAGTTAACCATCCTCCTAAAGTTGCACTATTGTTATTTGTAGGGAGATTGATATTAAAAATTTCACTGAGATCACTTAGTTCTAAAGTGCCTGCTGCGATAATAACATCTTTTCCTGACATTGTATAAAGAACTTTTTCACTTCGTTGATCTATGATCTCTCCAGAAACAATTTCAAAGAGATCTTCTTGAGTAATTAATCCTTCGATTGAACCATATTCATCAATGATCATACCTAAAGTTTCATCTTCAGCAGCAAGATGACAAAGAGCAGTTTTTGCTGATATTGTCTCAGGCATATAATATGGCTTATTCAATAAAGGCAAAAGGTCTTCAGATGATTGTAAAGGTTTACCATGAAGTAGCAAAGCTTTCGCTGTACAGATTCCTAATAAGTTTTGTAAATTGTCATTACATACAGGAACTCTTGAGCAATGTTGCTGAGAAAATAGATCATAGAGATTATCCAGAGGTGTTTGAATATCATAGAACAAAACATCTTGACGAGGTTTCATACGCTCTTTAACACTACAATCACTAAGAGATAGATAACCGTATAGCAGACGACTTTCATCCTGATTAACAACACCAAAGTCTTTGCAACTTTGTAAAACCTCCTTCAATTCCTGAGGTTGAATAATATCTATCTTCTGAGCTGAAAGAATCCATTGTACAATATAATTAATCCCGCTAATTGCCCAATAGAGTAGAGGTCGAAATACCTTTGTAAACACTAAAATAAGAGGAGCAACAAAAGAGGCTATCTGTGTGTTAAATGGGAGGGCTACCGCCTTGGGTAAAATTTCACATAGAATCAGAGTTAAAGCTAAAGGGAAACCAACAATAAGTAACCACGAAGCTTTGTCACCAACAAGTATAGCTACGCAGTTTTGAATCCCAATATTTAATCCGATATCAAGAAAGATTAAAGTAATGAGTAGATGGTGGGGATGAGAGAGTAGAGAAGCTACTAACTGCTGCTTTTTATATCTAGAGCGCTTGTAATGAGAAATTAAAGAGGTTGGGAGAGAGAAAAGTGCTATCTGGGATAATGAAATAAATCCAGAACACAGGGTAAAACATATGATTAGAAAAATCAGAACAGTAGAAATCATGCTTGTGTCTCAATCCATGCTCTTCGATTCTATAATCGGAGAGAAACATACTTTAGTATAGCCCTTGGGAATTAACCCTAGTCTACGAATTAAAGCAGATTCAATCACTGCAGGATCATCCCAATGTTGAATATGCAATCGAAGTTCTTTTTGTTCTTCTTCAGCATAAAGGATTTTCTCTTGAAGTCCTGATACACGCTTCTGTAAACGCATTTCCTCTTGTTTCAGTTCATGAATAGCACGGTCATACATAAATCCACTAATAAGCATGCAGAGGATTAACCACCAAGAGTTAACCACAATTTCTTCAAGGCATCTCTGCCAGGGAACTTTTTGCATCTTCTAACTTTAAACAAAAGGAACAGTAATTCCCTGCTGTTTTTGATACTTACCTTTTCTTTCTGCATAAGAAACCTCACACATCTCGTCTGCTTCAAAAAACAAGACTTGAGCTATTCCCTCATTAGCATAAATTTTTGCTGGAAGGGGAGTGGTATTAGAAATTTCTATGGTAACGTATCCTTCCCATTCAGGTTCAAAAGGGGTTACATTAACAATGAGTCCACAACGTGCATACGTGGATTTCCCTATACACATTGTTAAGACGTTTCTTGGAATACGAAAATACTCTACACTATGAGCAAGAGCAAATGAATTCGGAGGAATGATACAAACATCATCAGTAATAGAGATAAACGTATCTTCTGTAAAATGCTTTGGATCGACAAGAGAATTATATACATT
This sequence comes from Chlamydia poikilotherma, assembly GCF_900239975.1. Classification (NCBI taxonomy): domain Bacteria; kingdom Pseudomonadati; phylum Chlamydiota; class Chlamydiia; order Chlamydiales; family Chlamydiaceae; genus Chlamydia; species Chlamydia poikilotherma. The sequence goes on from NZ_LS992154.1 coordinate 454,685, forward strand.
AGTGAATACTTTAAACTCTCTAGACAAACGAAGATCATAACCATAGCTGGATAGACCGTAGCTGATTAATTTCTCTCCAGTTTCTGCGTCTGTATTTATTTGGCCATCTGCAAAAGGCTCGATCATTCCGTGAGCCAGTGCCATTTTACGGATCCATTTATCTTCTTTAATGCTCATTTAGAAACCTTAGTAGTTAGATTCTATAGAACGTTTTCATAGTATTTTGATTTCATAGAAACCATAATCTTGGCTATACCAGGGATACAGTTTTCTATACGACAATAGAATACATCTTTCGTCGGTATATGCAAATACCTAAAAAATTCAAAGGTCTTTTAACTTTTGAAATAGAATACACTGTCTCTCTAGAAGAGAAGAACTTTGTATTCGATGCGATTCTACGGCGATGTTAGATAATAGCGTAGGAAAAAGGCAAATCTTATTTTTTTCTTAAGATTTTTTTAATCATTCTTAGCTATGAGCATCCACTCCTAAGTTTGTTTTTATGCGAGAGAGCTATCTTAATTAGTTTTGTTCTCATTTTTTAAGATATTCTTATCTATATTTTTCGAAGGACTTAGTGTTGACGTTATAGAATTAGCCTATGTATAACGACATTTTGGCAGACGTGTTATGTGATGGAAATTTCAAAAAAAACTAAAGGTCTTATTTTTTTCTAAGATTTCTTATGAAGAATAGTAAATAATGTAGCTCATGCACATTTCTTAGAAGACAGAAATTCCTATCCTTTGTGAGACTAAGAGAAATGCGGTAACATATGACACATCAGGTATCTGTCTTACATCAAGATAAAAAGTTCGATATTTCTTTGCGGCCCAAGGGATTAAGGGAGTTTTGTGGTCAGAAGCAACTTACAGAACGCTTGGAATTGTTCCTTCATGCTGCTGTGCAACGCGGAGAAGTTCCTGGTCACTGTCTTTTTTTTGGGCCCCCAGGATTGGGTAAAACATCACTTGCTTATATCGTTGCTCATACCGTGGGTAAAGGATTGGTCGTTGCTTCAGGACCTCAACTTGTTAAACCATCTGATTTATTGGGATTGTTAACAAGTTTGCAAGAAGGTGATGTTTTCTTTATTGATGAAATTCATCGTATGGGAAAAGTTGCCGAAGAATATTTATATTCTGCAATGGAAGATTATAAGATTGACATTACTATTGACTCAGGTCCTGGTGCGCGATCTGTTTCTGTAGATCTTGCTCCTTTTAGTTTAGTAGGAGCAACGACACGTTCTGGAATGTTAAGTGAGCCCCTGCGTGCTCGTTTTTCCTTTACCGGACGTATGTCATATTACTCGGATGAAGATTTGACAACCATTCTTAAACGATCTTCTAATTTATTGGGAATTGATGCTGATTCTTCAGCATTACATGAAATTGCCCGAAGATCTAGAGGAACACCTAGATTAGCCAATAATCTCTTGCGTTGGGTTCGGGATTTTGCTCAAATGCGCGAGGGTAATTGTATTAATGGCGACGTAGCCGAAAAAGCTTTGGCTATGCTATTAATAGATGATTGGGGATTAAATGAGATTGATATTAAACTCCTCACCACAATAATAGATTATTATCAGGGTGGCCCTGTGGGTATTAAAACTTTATCGGTGGCCGTAGGAGAAGACATCAAAACCCTAGAAGATGTGTATGAACCTTTCTTGATTTTAAAAGGTCTATTAAAGAAAACATCTCGAGGAAGAATGGTTACCCAAATTGCTTATAATCATTTGAAAAGGTGTTCAGATAACTTGCAGAGTTTAGGAGAAGAAAAGTGAAGATATTGAAGTACATCCTTTTAGGACTTTCCTTCAGTATGGGCGTAGCCGGGTATACAGAAGTTAAGGTTTCTGATACTTTTATGGTTCAACCTATTGTTTCCGAACCTAAAATTCGCGTTCTTCTTTTGAATGAGAGTACCACCGCTTTAATAGAAGCTAAAGGTCCTTATCGCCTTTATGGTGACAACACGTTGTTGCAACATTCACCTCAAGGTTTGCGTTGCGCTGCCCATGCTCTTTACGGAGGTGTCCGATGGGGAGAAAATTTTCCTGGAGTCCAATGTTTAAAGATCGAACCTATTGATGATTCTGCATCACTATTTGTAAACGGTCTACAATATAAGGGAGCTCTCTATATTCATAAGACGGATAAGCATTGTATTGTTGTGACTAATGAGCTAACTGTTGAAGAGTACCTAAAATCAATTCTTTCTACAAAATATCTCAGAGAATTAGATAAAGAAGCTTTATCAGCATGTGTAATTTTAGAAAGAACGGCTTTATATGAAAGGCTTCTTGCTAAAAATCCTCAAAACTTCTGGCATATTACAGGATCTGAAGATAATTACGCGGGTTATGGAGCTACACGACAATTCTATGGTGTTGAAGATGCCGTAGATTGGACATCGCGATTGATTGTTGATAATCCTGAAGGATTGATTATTGATGCTGATGGCTTGCTTAAAGCTAATATTGATCGTCTTGCTGTAGAAGGTTACAATGCACGTCAAATTCTTGAAAAATTCTATAAAGATGCCGATTTCGTAGTTATAGAATCTTGGAATGATGAAGCTAATGAAATTAGCTAATATGACTTGTGTAACTTATAGCAACTAGCATCATATAAGAATCTAACAATACTTTTTCTGATAGGCTTTCTGATGCAAAATCTGAACTATCTGCTATTTTTTGATAAGGAAGAAAATTCTCTCTTATTTTTGGTAGGTTAATTTCTATCCTTTCTTCTCCTGTATAGAACGTTGTGAATAGGCTATACTTGGAACATTTAAGCTCATAAGCTAAAAATTTACTAGGATTCCAATGTTCTATAGGATTCGCGTTTGCATCGAGCCAGGTAATATTTTCATGATTAAGGAATCCTTTATTGAAGATTTCCTTATGCTGTTTTCTGAAACGAATGGCTTTACAGACAAAATCAAAAAGAGAAGTATTTTTAGACAATTCATTCCAAAGGAAATGATTGGCATCTGTATCTAATGCCCAACGGTTATTGTTTCCTTTTCCCGTGTGACCATATTCATCTCCTGATTGTAGCATCGGAATCCCTTGGGAAAGGAATAAGGTTAATAGAAAATTACGCATCTGACGTTCGCGTAAAGCAAGAATTTTCGGATTTTTGGTTTCTCCTTCTTCTCCAAAATTGTAGCTATAGTTTGCATTGTTTCCGTCACGATTATCCTCTCCATTTCCTTCATTATGTTTGTCATTGTAGGAAACTGTATCGCGCAAAGTAAATCCATCATGACTGCAAATATAGTTAATCGAATTGCAAGGAGAGCCTTGTGGATAGAGATCTTGAGATCCGGAAATCCTTGAAGCGAAGGCGCCAACAAGATGTTGATCTCCATTTAAAAAGGATTTTATAGTATCACGATACTGTCCATTCCATTCGCTCCAACGTGGACTTAAGGTAGGAAAATAACCCACTTGATACAAACCAGCGGCGTCCCAAGGTTCGGCAATGATTTTCGTTTTTGAAAGCACAGGATCATAGCTGATAGCGTGTAAGATTGGTGAGAAAGGAACGGGATTGCCTAAGGGGTCACGTGAGAATACAGAAGCAAGATCAAAACGAAACCCATCTACATGCATCTCCTGAACCCAATAGCGTAGGGAATCCAAAATCCATTGTGTAGTGGGCGTGTGGTTAGTATTTAATGTGTTCCCACATCCTGAATAGTTAGCGAATTCTCCTTGAGAATTCACCATATAATATGAAGAAAGGTCTATCCAAGGCAAAGGGCAAATTGTGTTTTCTAATCCTGTATGATTAAAAACAACATCGAGAATTACCTCAATATTTGCCTTATGTAAAGCTTTCACTAGAGTTTTAAATTCTCTGATTGGTGCGCAGGGATCTGAACCATAAGCATAGCGTCGACAAGGAGAGAAAAAGTTTACAGGAGAATATCCCCAGTAGTTGCAGAGGTAAGGTCTGTTAGCAGTTCGAAAAGGGTGGTAAGTTTCATCGAATTCAAAAATAGGGAGAAGTTCAATAGCGTTGACCCCAAGTTTTTTTAGATAATCTATCTTTTCGATAATACCTAGAAAAGTCCCTGGATAACGTACTTGAGAAGAATTATTCCAAGTAAAAGAGCGGACATGCATTTCATAAATGATTGATTCTTCTTTGGGTAAATTGAGACAGCGATCTCCTTCCCAAGAAAACTCTTCATTTTTTAAATAACTAAAGGCATAGTCTCGAGAAGTTTTTATAGAGCCGAAAGTTTGTGGAGAACGGAGATTTTTTGCATAAGGATCAGAAAGGTATTTTTTAAAATTAAACTTAGCTGTTGCGTTTGTAGGACCATCTATGCGAAAAGCATAAGACCACTGATCAGAAATCCCTTCCACCTCTATATGCCAGATAGCTCCCGTGCGGTTTTTCTCATGTGACAAAACTATTTCTTGGATATGGAAATTCTTATCGGCAAGAGCAAGAACTACTTGAGTGGCTTGTGAAGAAAATAACGTGAAACGATAACGGTTAGAAGAAAGCCGAGTTGCTCCCAAAGGTAGTGGAGAGCCTGGATAAAAACTAATTTTGCCCATTGTCAACTCGATAGCACAATGGGTTGAGAAAAACAAGAAAGTTTTTGATTTTAAGTCTTTGAAATCGTTTACTAACAAATCTACAATATGTTAACTTAAAGAAATAACAATTATCACAAGGAGATTCCCTCATGTCCAGGCAAAATGCTGAGGAAAATCTAAAAAATTTTGCTAGAGAACTAAAGCTCCCTGATGTAGCTTTTGATCAGAACAATACGTGCATTTTGTTTGTTGATGGCGAATTTTCCCTTCACCTCACTTACGAAGAACATTCTGATCGTTTGTATGTCTACGCTCCCTTGTTAGATGGTTTGCCAGATAATACTCAAAGAAAATTAGCTTTATATGAAAAGCTTTTAGAAGGATCTATGCTTGGTGGACAGATGGCTGGAGGCGGCGTTGGAGTTGCTACTAAAGAACAACTCATTTTAATGCACTGCGTTTTAGACATGAAATACGCTGAAACAAATCTTTTAAAGGCCTTTGCTCAATTATTTATTGAAACTGTGGTAAAATGGCGAACTGTTTGTGCTGATATTTGCGCTGGTAGGGAACCTTCTGTAGATACTATGCCTCAAATGCCTCAGTCTGGTAGTCCTGGTGGAATACAACCTCCTCCTACAGGCATTCGTGCGTAACTTAATCCAGGGTGCGTCACGAGTCTTTCTCTATATGGCAAAGACGCTCCTTGTTCCTAAATGTGATTGTTTGATTTTTTAAATCGAAAGTGCGTTGAGATTTTCTAGCGTTTTCTTTGATTCAGTTAATTCTATGATTTAAATCATAGATGGGATGTTTTGTCTGTTTTTAAGTATCCTCTACTGTTCTTTTTTCTTATTTTCCAATGACTCATATTGACGATATTACTTGGCAGATGTATAACACATTGTCTTGTGAATATTAGCTTCTAAGATAAGCTGACCAAGACTCTGATATTGAATCTTAGGTTATAGGCCATACCTAACTAGATATTTTAAAAAGCATTTCGTATGTGCGTGTTCTCGTGAACAGTACATAACGCCTTTCAAATAAACTGTGGGTAGTTCAAATTTATGGATAGAATTACAAATAACATGATTTTCTCGATAAATTCATGGTATGCGTAAGAGTGTCTTTTGTCGTATCTTTGAGGTAATAATTAAGGCTACTTATAACAGAAGTTAGATTTCAAACCTTTAGGCTTAAGGCTTGTAGGTATGTCAGATTTTCGTAATATTAACAAGGCAATACGCCTTCTGCTTGCTATAAGGAAAGAAGCGTTAGCTCTAAAGGAAATTTAATAGGTGATTTTATGATGTTTGGTTATTTTGTCGGTTATTTAGGAGCAGATCCTGAAGAAAGAATGACCTCGAAAGGTAAACGCGTAGTTGTATTGCGTCTAGGAGTAAAATCTCGCATAGGAACTAAAGATGAAACTGTGTGGTGCAAATGTAATGTCTGGCACAACCGCTATGATAAAATGCTCCCTTATTTGAAAAAAGGATCAGGGGTAATTATCGCAGGAGATATCTCTGTAGAAAGTTATATGAGTAAAGATGGAACTCCCCAATCTTCTTTGGTGATCAGTGTCGATACAATTAAATTTAGTCCTTTTAGTAGAAGCGAATCTCGTTCTCAATCAGCTGAAGACAGCTCAGTTCAAACGTCTTACGAAAATGTGTCTGTGGGATTTGAGGGAGAAAGTTTGGATGCTGAAGCTGTAGCGGATAAAGATATGTACGCTGGCTATGGTCAAGGTCAACAATATGTATCTGAAGATGTGCCTTTTTAATGGCTAACGAAATAACGATTTTTATAGAGAGGTAATTTTGGTTCTATTTCATTCTCAAGCGTCTTGTAGTAAACGTGTTAAAGCTGATGCAATTGTTCTTCCTTTTTGGAGGTCTAAAGATAAAGTTAAATGCGCAGCTTCAATCGGAAAAGAATATGAATCACTTTATAAAGTTGCCTTGGACAACTTCTTAGCAAAAAGCGGAGAAGTCGAACTTATTTATAGCTGTGGACAGGGGAAAGAGAAACGTCTTGTACTTCTAGGATTAGGAAAGAACGAAGAGCTAGCTTCTGAAGAAGTTTTAGCAGCTTATGCTAAAGTAACACGTGTGTTACGCAAGGCAAAATGCACAACGGTGAATGTTGTACTTCCTACAATTTCTGAATTACGTATTTCCATAGAGGATTTCCTTGGAAATCTAACTTCTGGGATCCTATCTTTAAACTATAATTATCCTAAATACACTAAAGAATCATCGAAAGATCCTTTATTGACTAAAGTCAATGTAATGGGAATTGTTCCTAAGATTGCAGATAGAATCTTTAGAAAAGAAGAAAGTATTTTTGAGGGTGTTTACCTGACCCGAGATCTTGTGAATGGTAATGCAGATGAGGTAACGCCTCAAAAATTAGCAAATATTGCTAAGGGATTGGCTAAGGAATTCCCTAGCATTGATGCTAAGATTTTAAATAAGGATGCTATTCTTAAAGAAAAAATGGGTCTTTTAGCTGCTGTTGCTAAGGGATCTGCTGTAGATCCTTGTTTTATCGTTTTAAGCTATCAAGGTAAGCCGAAGTCCAAAGATCAAACCGTACTTATTGGAAAGGGCGTAACTTTTGATTCTGGAGGCTTAGATCTTAAGCCAGGCAAAGCTATGTTGACTATGAAGGAAGATATGGCTGGTGCTGCTACAGTATTAGGTATTCTTTCAGGAATAGCTACTTTAGAGCTTCCTGTAAATGTTACTGCTATTATTCCTGCTACAGAAAATGCTATAGATGCTGCTGCTTATAAGATGGGCGATGTCTATACAGGTATGTCAGGATTATCAGTAGAGATTGGCAGTACAGATGCGGAAGGTCGTTTAATACTTGCAGATGCAATGACTTATGCTTTAAAACATTGCAAGCCTACAAGAATTATTGATTTCGCTACATTAACAGGAGCGATGGTTGTCTCCTTAGGAGAGGATGTAGCTGGCTTCTTCTCTAATAATGATGTATTGGCACAGGATCTTTCAGAAGCTTCAGCAGAAACTAGTGAAGCTTTATGGAGACTTCCTCTTGTTGAAAAATATGACAAAGCTTTGCATTCTGATATTGCTGATATGAAAAATATTGGTAGTAACCGTGCGGGAGCTATTACAGCGGCACTTTTCTTAAGACGTTTTCTTGAAGATCAACCGGTAGCTTGGGCGCATTTAGACATTGCAGGTACTGCATATCGTGAAAAAGACGAAGATTTCTATCCAAAATATGCTTCTGGTTTCGGTGTTCGTTGTCTTATTTATTACATAGAAAAATTTCTATCCAAGTAGTTGTTATTAAGCTTCTTTTGATTTAGTAATGCGTATTTGTTTTTAAATTATTAAAAATAAATACGCGTTTTATTAAAGTTTTTTCAATTTTCTGCCGATAGATGAGGTAAGTAATTACCTGTCTAATTAGGGGAAATGAAAATGTTAGGAGTACAAAAAAAACGTAGCAGCAAGAAAACAGCTACCAAAGCTGTTCGTAAACCTGCTAGAAAAGCTGCTGCTAAGAAGACTGCTACTAGAAAGCCTGTTGCTAGAAAGACAGTTCGTAAGACAACTGCTAAGAAAACTACGGCTCGCAAAACAGTTAGAAAAACTACGGCTCGTAAGACTGTAGCTAAGAAGACTGCTACTAGAAAGCCTGTTGCTAAGAAAGCAGTTCGTAAGACAACTGCTAAAAAAGCTACTGTTCGTAAGACAGTTGGAAAAACTACGGCTCGTAAGACTGTAGCTAAAAAAGCTGCTACTAGAAAGCCTGTAGTTAGAAAAACTGTTCGCAAGACAGCTGCTAAGACTACAGCTCGCAAAACAGTTAGAAAAACTACAACAGCTCGTAAGACTGTAGCTAAGAAAACTGTTGCTAAAAAGCCTGCAGTTAGAAAAACGACAGTTCGTAAGACAGCTGCTAGAAAGACAGTAGCAAAGCCTGCTATCTCATGCCACAAACATCATAGACATACAGCTTCTTGCAAGCGTGTGTGTTCTTCTTCAGCTAAAAGAAGATGTGGTTCTAAAAGCCGTGTTCGTACAGCTCATGGCTGGCGTCAACAGTTGATGAAACTTGTTTCCCGATAGAAACTAGATCCATTAGACGATAGACGATGGTGAACGGTAAGGGTATAAAAAACCTCTTACCGTTTTTTTTTGCCTACATTGTAGATTCTACAGACTCCCTCTGTACAGTTAGATGAGTAAAGGGTATAGTAAATCTTTACGCGTATATGTGCTAGGAGGTTTAGGAGATGCAAGAATACACTTGCTTCCAAAATTTTTCCAAATTCTATAAGGAAAAGGCTCCTGCTCTTACAGTCATTGGTTCAAATTCTGAAGAGGATAAGAACGTATGTATAGAGCTTCTTGTTTCTGGGAAAGCTCAAGAATTCGATGCTTCGGGATTAACAGTTAGTGATTTATCAAAATGGACAGAATCTTATGGATTATTTGCCTCGAAAGAGGTGATTTCTATTTTTCAAACTGAGAAGTTACCTCAACAAACTCGGGATTTTCTTATCCGTTATGCAAAAAATCCTCACCCACATCTCACTATATTTTTATTCACTACGAAACAATCCTTTTTTCAATCTTTACTTAAGGAATTAGTTTCTGCTGCTTCTTTATCACTATTTGGTGAGTGGCAATCGGATAGAGAGAAGCGTATGACTATTCTTCTTTCTCAAAGAGCTTCGTCTCTGGGAATAACTTGTTCTTTGGCTTTAGCTTCGGCATTTATTAAGAAATTTCCTCAGGGAGAGATGCATAACCTTATTGGTGAATTTCATAAATTACTTTGCTGCATAGGGAAAAAACAAACATTAGAGTATGGAGATATTGAAAGTTTCGTAGTAAAAAAAGAACAGGTGTCTTTGTGGAAATTGCGTGATGCTATTTTGCAGAGGAATGCTTCAGAAAGTCAGATATTACTACAAGCTTTGCTTTATGAACATGGAGAAGATCCTCTAGGATTGATAGCTTTTCTTCGTGGTCAGTGTTTATATGGTTTACGTAGTTTAGAAGAAGAAACAGGGGATAGAAAACATCGGTTTTTTATTTCCTACGGTAGAGAACGACTCCATCAAGCGCTTAGTCATTTATTTTATGCCGAGAGTATTATTAAGAATAATGTGCAAGACTCTATAATAGCTGTTGAGACTTTGCTGATTAGGATGACAAATTCATGACTTTATATATTTTCCCAAATACTTTAGGTAATCGACGTGTGGATCTTCTGCCTGCAGTTATCGGAGAGATTATTCCTAAGCTTCAAGGTTTAATTGCCGAGAGTGATCGCGGGGGACGTGCATTTCTTAGTCTGTGGAAAGTACAAGAGACACATAAGTTTCCCATTGCGGTATTAAATAAAAACGATCGTTCTGTAAAAGCTTGGGATTTTTATCTAGAGCCTATTATAAAAAAGCAAGAAAACTGGGGATTAGTTTCTGATTCTGGGCTTCCTTGCATTGCAGATCCTGGAGCAGGACTTGTACGTCGTGCTCGTGCTCTTAATTTATCGATTCAAGCGTTTTCGGGTCCATGTTCTATAACCCTAGCGCTTATGTTGTCAGGATTACCTGGACAAAACTTTACTTTTTTAGGGTATCTTCCACAAAATCCTAAGGATAGAGCACGTTGCATAAAGAGTAGCTCAGGAAAACAACATACGCAAATATGTATCGAAACACCATATCGCAATGTTCATACCTTCCAAGCGTTACTAGGAATTTTGCCAGGATACACTGAGTTATGTGTAGGTATAGACATTACTGGAGATCAAGAGTTTGTCTCTACAAGATCGGTAGATACTTGGTTGCGATCTACAGATCTTGATAAGGTGACTGAACAAATTACAAAGACACTAGCGATTTTTCTATTTCACACTCCCGGGTAATCTTGCTTAGAACTGAGGTAGAAACCTTTACTTGAAAGGTTTCTCAATGCAATTCCTTAGATATCCATCTTGCTGCAACAAGAACCTTCTGAGCAGCAGCTTTCAACAAGGGTTTGCTCTTGTTTTACAGGAGTATTTTCTGCTTTTTTAGCAAGCGTTGCATAATGGTTTTTTATATTACGCATTTTCTTACAAAGAACAAATGGTTCTATGATTGACCAGGCAAATAGGATAAGAATAGGTGTGCCCATCAATTTTATATAAGATGGGTCCATGGAAGGCACGTCTTTACGCATCCTTATTTTCCCAGACGCCATAGCAACGATATAGAGCACATTCCACAATATGGGTGTGGCAATAATAATAAAGGCACATAGATATACAAGATTTTTGTATTTTCTGAAGTGTTTCTTAGGAGCTAAGGGTTCATTTTTAAATAAGATTCTATAAAAAATTAGTACTGGAATGGAAGGTGATAGGAAGAAAATCAAATTAACGATCGTCGACATAATACTTTGTTGGGGCACAACATTCTCCTTGTTTTTCGATCAATATACCTTAGCTTTTCCTCTGTAAATCCGTCGACATTTTTATTATTAAATAATTTTATATTTAAAAAAGTTTTTTTGTTCTATTTGTTTATTAAAAATTGATCAATGTAAATTTTAAAAATGAAAAATATAATTAAAGATATAAAAGCACAAAATTCTGGAAAAGCCATTCCTAATGATCAGATTCAATTTTCCTGCGGAGGTGATGGTGTTACCGAGAATGTTATGCGTAAACCTTGGAACGTTTCGAATCAAAGAATTACAAATATAGCTCGTGGATCTGGAAATCCTGCTAGTGGGAGTATCACTTTAAAAAGTGATCTTAGTGATTATCTTCAAAAGGGAGGTGTCACTACAAGAGGAGTCTTTCTAAGGACAACAGGTGGCTTGATGATTGGGGATATCGATATGGGATCTACCCATACTGTAGTTGGTTTGCCTATATCATATAAAACCACTATTGTTAATGATAATGATACGGCTTCTGTAGGTATGGTCTCAGAAGATATAGGTTCTCTTGCTGATAAGCTAACCGATCTTATCAATCAAATAAACGATCTCTCTTCCGCAGGTGGTTTAGATAAAATCATAAAAGATTTAGGAACACCATCTGGTGGAACTTTAACAAAACCGAACGAGGCTCAATGGTTAGTGCGTGCTGGAGGAAACTCTATGGCTGGCGATTTAGGATTCAAAAAAAATGAGCAAAGTACACCTACAGATCCAGAGCCTACTATTAAAAATCTTGCAATAACAGGTTCTGTAGCAAGTGGTGGTTCTGCTGTTGGAGCTATTTCTACGGCAACTCCAAAAGATAAGCTTCAAAGGATTGTTGCTGTAAATGACCTTACAGAAACCCTAAATGAGATAGTGAAGAATACTACATATCCCAAATGGACGGGTATGGACGTTTCTTTTGTTTGTTTAAAACAAGTCGCCAGCAGTTCAACTCCACCATCTTCTACAGATTATGAAAAATCTAGCAATGCTGATAATTATATAACAACAGTAGATGCAAACAGTGTTAAATTATTGCGTAGGGGCATTTATTGCGTTTCCTTTATCTATGATTTCACTCAACCAAATCCTCCTTCTACACCACCTGCTCCAGCTACAGATGTTAGTTGTGCATTAGCTATTACTCCTAAAAGTGGTACAAAAACAGAATGCTATAAAGTGACAGGTAAGTCTGACACTACATTCATAGGAAAGACTTATATTTTTATTGAGGATGCTCAAGCATCCACGGAAGCAACACTGAGTTTCGAAGTCACAGCTACTTCATCAATTGCTAAACAAACATGGACAGTATCTTTTATAGGCGCTGCTTATTAAATTATAGAATAAGGCTAAGAAATAAACTTAGCCTTATTTTAAGAAACTACGGTGTAGCTGTGAATGTTGATGGAAGTAAAGTTACTTGCCATGACCATGAGCTAATCTCAAGAGTTGAGGAGCTGCCTGTTGGTGGATTGAATTTCAATTTAAGATCAGAAGCATTTTGAACAGGAATTTGACAAAATAAATTTTGTCCCGAGCTTAAAGCAGCAACACTATAAACAACAGTATCTGTTGAGGATGATCCACCACCTGTTGTTGTCGATGGATTTAATACCACACTAATATTTGCAGTTGTATTTCCAGTCCAATTAGCTGTTACAGATAACGAGAGAATTCCTGGAGCAAGAATTTTGATAGTTTCTGTATCAGAGTCTTCTATCTTTAAATACTGTTCTGTTATTGGGGTGGTAATCGTGTTATTAGTTTTTGGAGTTCCTGTTGGTCCTGAGCTTGTTGCTCCAATTACATTAGAACCCTTGCTTATAGGTTTCGGAAAAGGTGGCCTAGGTACGAATGGCGATGGACCTGGTGCGGGAGGGGGCGGTGGAGGAGGAGATGGAGGTGATGTGGTCACTGTTTTCCATTCAAAATAGTCCGTCACTGAGGTTGTGCCGCCCTGAATTGCATTCCCTAATAACCCAATTTGTGGTGTTGTGACTTTAGCTTGTAAGTATTCAACATTTACTGCGTCTTTAGCATTACTTGGTGTTCCTAATCCTTTAATAGTGTGATTTTTCATCTCTAAATCACCTGACATCGTACTTCCTGCAATTTTTACAAATAGCGAAGTGTCTGGTGGGGGTGGCGCATCTGGATCTGAGTTATTCTGAGTCAGTCCTAAAGCTGTTTCAATAGTGCTGACTTTTGAGGATACATCAGAGATCTTTTGTACTGCATCATTAATATCAGGGTTATTCGTGACTGTATTAGCCGTATCCATAACATACTTTACGGTTGCAGCAGCTGATGGATCTAAAGTAGTCGATCCTGCACCCCCAGTTGTAGGCATGAGTATATTGATAATTGAGTGACCGCTCATATCAATATTCCCCGTCATGGTTCCACCTGTTGTGGGAAGGTATCCAGATTGAGGATCATTTTTTGATACATAATTAGACTTTAAATAATCTAAAGATACCGCATCTGAGTCTTGTCTAGGGTTAGGTAAACCACTAATATTTTGGTTATTCATATTAATGGTTTTCATTGATGTGATTGTTGTCTCTGTCAGAGTAAATAAAGATGGATCAGGATTTGTCGTTGCTCTTGTTCTACTAGTAGTATTAGATGATAAATCTGTAGTTTCGTTATTATCTATTTTATCTTTCATATTTTTAATAACAATTAATTGTTGTTTTTAATAAATGCTAATAACAATTATTAATGTTTTATTAAATTAAAAAGAAAGATTCATGATTTCTTCAGCAATAGTATCATGAAATAATCGACCCTGTTTATTTAAGAATAAGAACTCATTATCGAGATCAAACAGTTCTTTAATTAGAGGAATGGACGTGAGAGATTGTATTAGTGAAGATGGGAAATCTTTTAATCGCGCTCCTTTGGTAAGACGTAATCTTAAGGCCAGAGCTTCTTTTATACGTTCTTCTTCTGGTAGGGATTCTCTAGATTCATGAGTGGGAAGATTTTTCCGCACAGCACGTAGATACTCTGAAATTCTTGAGAAATTTTTCGAGCGTATATTATCAGTATATTGTGATGCAGAAACGCCTAACCCTAAAAAGGGCTTATCTGTCCAGTAGTAGAGGTTATGTTTTGATTCAGCTTGAGATTTTGCATACGAGGCAAGTTCATAGCGAGAAAATCCCCGAGAAGATAGAAGTTCTTCAGCTGAGAGACTCATAGCTGCTAATATATCATCATTAGCAATAGAGGGAGCTAGAATACGACGGTGCTTATAAAACGATGTATGAGGATCTAAGGTCAGATTATACAGCGAAATATGCGAAATAGGTAGAGTCAGAGCTTGATGGAGATCTGAAAGAAAATCTGACAAAGATTGTGTGGGGAGACCATAAATAAGGTCTATGGAGATGTTATTAAATTCATGTTCATAGCAACGGTGGACAGCATCTATAGATGCTGCTGCGCAGTGTATTCTTCCTAAGGCTTTAAGAAGGGGATCATGAAAGGTCTGTGCTCCAACACTAATCCTATTAACTGGAGTTAGAGTAAGATCTCTTAAATACGCTTCCGATAAATCCTCGGGATTTGCTTCCAAAGTGATTTCCTTAGCATGAGGAGCTAGGACTTTACTTATGTTATGTAAATGATGGGGAGGAATTAATGAAGGTGTTCCTCCACCAAAAAATACAGTATCGATAAAATATGTGTCTTGAACAGTAGATAGCTTACTCAATCCTTCTTGAAGAATCGCATTGCAGTACAAACTTACAGATTCCGGATTGTATGGAATCGTGTAAAAGCTACAGTAGTGGCATTTCTTTGAGCAAAAAGGAAAATGAATGTAAAGGGCTAAGGGTTTTTTACCATTCATTAGCATCGGGGTCAACAATACCCCCGCGTCTCCAACGATTACGATCACTGAAAGGATCTTCGTCATCATCACTGGAATAATCGATTTCTACAGCTCCTTCTTCGCGATCTTCATCGGGAAGTTCGATCTCAACAGTTTCACCTGGATCAATATCGATTTCTGTTTCTGTAGCTTCAACAAACTCCATGTCTGACATGCTTGGTCCATCAGGATAGACAGTTTTTGCAGGACTACGTCTTGGAGTAACAAACTCCTCAACTTCGCCACTTTCTTTTAGAAGTTGCAGGCGCTCCTTCTCTTCGTGGATTTTATTTTCTAAAGAACGTATTTCTTCCTTGTGTCTATCGATTTCTTTTTTTGGAACTAAACCCAATTGCATCCACTGGGTTAAGTCACGTAATTCAGATTCGAGTTTTTTTAGACGTTCACTTTTCATCTAGTGGGCACCATCCTGTATTCTAGAGAGCAGATGTAATGTATCCCTTGCTTTTGTTCAATAATAGAAAAAAAAGCAAAGATTGTTTTTTTTGAAAAATAAAAATTTGCTATGAAACGAAATTCAGATCGCATCTATCGAGAACAAACATCATATGGATTCCGAGTTTGCTGGACAAGTCCATTCTTCGGATATGGACTGGATCGAGGCTATGTTTCAAAGGTTTCTAAATCATGAAACCTTGGATCCTTCATGGAAATATTTTTTTGAAGGGTACCAATTAGGTCAAGAAGGCGCTAATTCAGCATCTTCTGGAAATGAAGAAGCATACACTACTTTGCAAGAAAAGAAAGCCCAGTTTCTTTGCATGATATACCGTTATTACGGATATCTACAAAGTCAGATTTCTCCTTTATCTCCTGTTAATCCCTCTCCTTTAATTCAAGAAAAGATCAAGAATATAGATCTTAATGAAATTGTCCCTTCTTTAGGTCTTCTTCCTCAGCCCAAGGTTCCTGTCCGTGATTTGATTCAGGCATTAAAAAACTTTTATTGCCGAAGTATTTCGGTAGAAACTCTTACGTGTTCTCCTCAATTACAAGAATATGTATGGAAGCTCATGGAGAGCAAGTCTCCTCAAAGATCTCCAGCCGAGCTTTTGCGCACATATCAAGATATGTGTAAAGCGACATTCTTTGAGGAGTTTCTACAGATAAAATTTACGGGGCAAAAAAGATTCTCTTTAGAAGGTGCTGAAAGCTTAATTCCTATGCTTGAACATCTTGTGCACTATGGTGTTGCTCAAGATATCACGAATTACATTCTTGGCATGTCTCATCGTGGACGATTGAATGTCTTAACAAATGTATTAGGTAAGCCTTACTCTCATGTATTTATGGAGTTTGAGGATAATCCTATAGCTCGAGGTTTAGATGTTGTCGGAGATGTGAAGTATCACAAAGGGTATGTTTCTAGATCTCATAGCAAAAACGGTGAGGAGGTAACTTTTGTTATGTTGCCAAATCCTAGCCATCTGGAAGCTGTAGACCCCGTTGTTGAAGGTGTTGTTGCTGCTTTACAGCATCAAGTAGATTCAGGAAAAGAACACTCATGTTTGGCGCTTCTTGTTCATGGAGATGCTGCATTTTCAGGACAGGGAATTGTTTATGAAACTTTACAACTAAGTCAGGTTCCAGGGTATTCTACGGGGGGAACTCTCCATATTGTTGTAAACAACCATATAGGATTCACTGCGCAACCTAGAGAATCAAGATCGACACCTTACTGTACTGATATTGCTAAGATGTTGGGGATTCCTGTATTTCGTGTGAATGCTGAAGATGTTACTGCTTGCCTGCAGGCTATAGAGTATTCTTTAAAAGTACGTGAAGAGTTTAATTGCGATGTTATCATCGACTTTTGTTGTTATCGGAAATATGGTCATAATGAAAGTGACGATCCTTCAATAACAGCTCCTTTGCTTTATGATGAGATTAAGAAAAAATCGACGATTCGTGAGATTTATAGAAAGTATCTATTAGATAATTATTCTTCAGAAATCTCTGAGGATGATCTAAAAAAAATCGAACAAGGCGTTCAAGATATCCTCAGCAAAGAATTTCAAACATTGAAACAGGAAGAAAGTCAAACTTTACCTAAAATAGATTGTCGTCATTGTGATCGTATGGATCTCGGTGAATTATTAGTAAACGATATCGATGTTTCCTTAAGCAGGGATACGGTATTTCATATAAGTTCTAAATTATGCGGTCTTCCTGAAAATTTTACACCCCATCCTAAGGTTAAAGCTCTTCTTGATAAGAGAATGAAAATGGCTAATGGGGAAATTGGTTATGATTGGGGAATGGCTGAAGAGCTCGCTTTTGCCTCTTTGTTAATAGAGAAATTTTCCCTACGTCTTTCGGGACAAGATGCTATTCGTGGAACCTTTAGTCAGAGGCATTTATTGTGGAGTGACGTGAGATCCGGAGACACCTACACGCCCTTATATCATCTGTCTTCTGATCAAGGATCTGTAGATATCTATAATTCTCCATTATCAGAATATGCTGTTTTAGGCTTTGAGTACGGTTATGCTCAACAAGCGGAGCGTACCCTTGTTTTATGGGAAGCGCAGTTTGGAGATTTTTCTAATGGAGCGCAGATTATTTTCGATCAGTATATTTCTTCTGCAATTCAGAAATGGGATTTACATTCTGATCTTGTTGTTCTCTTGCCTCACGGTTATGAGGGCCAAGGTCCAGAACATTCTTCAGCACGTATAGAAAGGTATTTACAACTAGCTGCAAATTGGAATTTTCAGGTTGTTATCCCTTCAACCCCTGTGCAGTATTTCCGTATACTTCGTGAACACACGAAGAGGGATTTATCCTTGCCTTTGGTGATCTTTACTCCAAAAATGCTTTTGCGCCATCCTGAATGCACAAGCTTTATAGAGGAATTTACTGTTCCTGGAGGATTTCGTCCTATCCTTGAAGATGTAGAACCTAATTACGATGCTAAGGTTTTAGTGTTGTGCTCTGGAAAGGTATATTACGATTTTAAAGGATATGTACCTCAAGAACGTAAGAAAGACTTTGCTTGTTTACGTATTGAGAGTTTGTATCCCTTACATCTGGAAGATCTCCTCTCTTTGATTAGCAAATACTCTAAAGTTGACCATTATGTATGGCTTCAAGAAGAGCCTCAGAATATGGGAGCTTTTGATTATATATTCATGGCAACTGAAGAGATTTTTCCTAAAAAACTTACATGTATAAGCAGACCAAGAAGTAGTTCCACAGCTACAGGATCTGCACGTCTTAGCCAACAAGAATTTTTAACATTAATGGAAACATTATTTTCTCTAGGTAATGTATGATTACAGAAGTACGCATTCCCAATGTCGCTGAATCCATAAGCGAAGTAACAATAGCTTCTCTTTTGGTGACTTCAGAAAGTCTCGTTCAGGAGAATCAAGGCATCATGGAGATCGAAAGCGAGAAGGTAAATCAGCTTATCTATGCTCCCACATCTGGAAGGATTGTCTGGTCAGTTGCTGAAGAAGATGTTGTTGCTGTTGGAGGGATCGTTGCTAGAATCTATGATGCTAACGAAGCTGTTCCTGATAGCTCTATAGAGGAAATGCCTGCTACTGAACTTGTAGATGCAGAGATTATCTGTTTCCCAAGATCTAAAGCTCACGAACCTCCTGCAGAGGGTAAAAATTTTGTCCCTTTACGTGATAAAATTCAAAATACATCCCCATCTTTAGGATCTAAAAATGAAGTTCGTGAGCGTATGTCCTCAATACGTAAAACGATTTCTCGTCGTTTAGTTTCTGCTCTTCATGAATCGGCAATGTTAACAACATTTAATGAGATTCATATGACTCCTCTTATGAAACTTCGTAAGGAGAAACAAGAGATCTTTTCTTCTCGTTATAATGTGAAATTAGGCTTGATGTCTTTCTTCATAAAAGCAGTTATTGAAGGGTTGAAAGCTTATCCTCGTGTGAATGCATATATTGATCAGGATGAAATTGTCTACCGTCAATATTATGATATTTCTATTGCTGTAGGAACAGATCGTGGTCTTGTTGTTCCTGTGATTCGTGATTGTGATAAGCTCTCGAGTGGGGACATTGAAGTAAAACTTGCAGATCTAGCAAGTAGAGCTCGTGATGGTCTGATTTCTGTTCCAGAACTTGAGGGAGGAAGCTTCACTATTACTAATGGTGGTGTTTACGGTTCTTTACTTTCTACGCCTATTATTAATCCGCCTCAAGTGGGGATATTAGGCATGCATAAAATAGAGAAACGTCCTGTAGTTATCGACAATACCATAGCTATTGCCGATATGATGTATGTTGCTTTTAGCTATGATCATCGTATTATTGATGGGAAAGAAGCCGTAGGCTTTCTTATCAAAATTAAAGATGCCATAGAACAACCCGAAAATCTGCTTGATCTGTAGGTTTGTTATCTAGGAAGAAGAAGAACAGCCGTAATGTTATTCTTTTTTATTGGTGTATCTATCACATTAGGCTCCGGATAATAGTTGCGATAACGAGAAGAGAAGAAAATCTCGTGCTCAGTATATGTACACCTTTCGGAGATTGTTATTTTAGAACTAGAAATCCCCTGATCTAATAACTGTTTTCTGGCTATAGCTCGGAAATCCATATGATTTTCTTTCGGCATAAAAGTAAAGAAGCTTGGAGGAAAAAGTTCTCTATAATCAGGGTAAATAGCGTAATCAGGTCCTAAAGAAGGACCGATAACGACAATTAAATCTTGAGGACGTGAGTTATAAACACGTTTTAATGTGGCTATTGTTACAGCATAAATATTCCCCACGAGCCCTCGCCATCCTGAATGGACATTGGCGACAACATGCTTTTCTGGATCATAAAAGATAGCTGGTTGACAATCCGAATGACGGATATGTAAAGAAATCAGGGGATCTTGGGTATACAATCCATCTGCGGGGCATCCTGCAGGGGTCGTATACGTAGCATGGCGTAAGCTTGTACCGTGTACCTGATGAAGGTCGCAGAAACGTTCGGCACCTAGGTTTTTGCGGATCTGTTCGTTTTTAGGAACATAGACGTAGCCTTCCGCATCTTTTTGTTTGGGGAATAATCCATGACCTAGGGGTAGATCAGAAAGTTCTGGAAAGGTCAGTTTAATTAGATTATTTTCAGAATTCGATTGCGTCATAGTTAAAAAACCTATTATTCAGGATCTTTCCATACACCATGTTCTTGTAAAAGATGGACAAGCTCTTCTTCAGCATCTTCCATAGGAATATGCGCTTTCACGCATGTGTGTTTTACATAGAGGTCGATCATCCCTGTTTTAGATCCTACAAATCCAAAATCGGCATCCGCCATTTCTCCAGGTCCATTAACAATACATCCCATAACAGCAATTTTTAATCCTACAAGATGTTTTGTTCTCTCTTGAATACGTTTTGTCACTTCAGGAAGATCGAAGAGCGTTCTTCCGCATCCAGGACAAGAGATGTATTCTGTTTTTACTAAGCGTACGCCGGCACTTTGTAAAGTGCCAAAGGCTATTTCTCGAATAGCGGGTAGAGGGATGTTAGGAAGATCCAAAATTACAGCTTCCCCTAAGCCATCGAGAAGAAGGGCTCCGAATTCTGTAGCTATAGATACAGCGGCTTCACACTCGTCATCAAGATCTTTTGAAAATACTAATTTCACAGGTTGCCCTTCACACTGTTTCTTTTCGAAGAATTCTCTTGTACTGTGAATAAACGGAGTTGTAGCGTGACAGTGAACGAAGGGAGCGCTTAATACCTGCTCGCTATTCCAGATTTCTTCGTTATAAGCATAAAGACAAGGGACTTCATGATGATGAAAAACCAACATGTGTTCTTTTAATTTTTCGACAAGAGAGGTTCCTATAAAACTTTTCGGAACAACTATTCCATCAGGGGTTGTGAAGTCTTTTTTCCCGTTTACAGGATTAACACCGAGTTGCTCAAGTAGCTTGTCAATAGGATTATTTAGAAGATGTTCTTCTGTAAGTTTAATGAATACACCATAAACAGAACCCCATGGGGTTGTTTTTGTGATTTTCTTAGAAGCATTGACGAAGCTTTCTGAGTTTTCTAAAGCGAAAGGGTTTTCCTTTTTAGGAAGATTAAGATACATCGTAGTATGCTTTAGCAAACTTTCGCAGACAGGAATTTCTGTAGTAGGACAGCCGGTCAATGAGCAGCGAATAGTATCTCCTAAACCTTCTGTTAGGAGAGTGCCAATACCCACTGCAGACTTGATAATCCCATCCATACCCATCCCTGCTTCGGTAACGCCTAGGTGTAGGGGATAATGCCAGCCACGAGCATCAAGATCTTTTGCTAGTTGACGATAAGCAGCAACCATGACTTTTGGATTGCTAGATTTCATAGAGAAAACAACATCGCGATAGCCAAGTTTTTCACACACCTCGATATATTCAAGAGCAGAAACCACCATACCTTCTATAGTGTCTCCATAACGTTGCATAACACGTTCAGAAAGGGAACCATGATTCACCCCAATTCTCATGGCTTTGCCTAAGCGTTTACACTTTTCTACAAGAGGAGTGAATTTCTCTTCCAATCGAAGAAGGCTATCGGCATAGTTTTTATCTGTGTATGTTTTTCCAGTGAACATATTGCGTTTGTCAACGAAATTTCCTGGATTAATACGTACTTTATCTACGAAATCAGCAACATGCATAGCTGCTTGAGGAAAGAAATGAATATCTGCTACAAGAGGAATATCAATCCCCATAGCAAGTAAACGTTCTTTGATATGTTCACACGCCTGAGCTTCTTTGATTCCTTGTACAGTCACGCGAGCGATTTCACATTTGGCTTCTACTAAAGCACAGATTTGTGCAACTGTAGCGTCAACATCTGCAGTCGGTGTTGTTGTCATAGATTGTGTCTTTATCGAATGCTCACTGCCCACATAAAGATTCCCAATTTTAACTGAGTGCGTATAACGTCTAGTAGCTTGTTTTTTAGAGGGCGAAATAACCATAAAGACCTAAAATAATTTTTATTGTGGGCGTAAAGATTTATTAAGAGAGCAAAACAGCTCTGGAGTAAAAACGACAATAAATTTAACCCATTTAAGGGTATTCATCAAAAAGAAAAGAAGAGATTCAGTAAAGGAAAATCTTGGTTCCAATAAAGACATTAGATTTGAAATAAAATTTCTATTTTTAAAATTTTAATTTCAAATGAAATGTATACAACTTATTCTTATGAATTAAGAATGGTCAAGGTTTAGTAATAGACCATTCTTCAGTAGCGTAGAGTGAAGATTCGCGATAGAAATTTTTAAGAAAAGTTTTTCTTTAATCATCATCGTCGAAATCATCGATTTTTCCATAGACTATAGGTTTGTCTTGGCGCAGGGGATTACTTCCTATACCGTACAGACAAACAGTTAGATCGCTATTTTTATCATTGGCTATTTCAGATAAGGCTAAAGATAACGCTACTAACACCCTACTTTCGAATTGTACATCAAGCGGTGCGAATGTGTTGATATAGAATTCATTGTTGTGATCTTTTGGGAACATGATATCGTGTCCATAAATCCCAATATCGTGTACTCCATCTGAAATTAAGGATTTAAAGAGGTCGATAAACATCTTTTTTTGATCTTCGAGGCTTCCTTTCCCGTAAAGAGGATGTCGTTTATCACCAGGTCGTTCATTAGCTGTTTTCGGATAATGTCCAAAGGGATTCCAGATGTTAATGAGGTGCTTGGGGTTATCATTTTGGTGGGAGGAGTATCTAGAATTTATCCATTCCGTGCGTCTCCATTGCCCAGGAGTTTTAGGTGTTTGGGAAAATGCTGTTAAGTTTGTATTCCAATTGTGATCTCCAGCTTCGAATCTAAACATGTCTAGAGCGCTATTGTGAATAGTATTAGGATGTGCAAGATCTGCTTCAGGTGGTATGAAACAAACCCGAGATATCTCTGTACCGTCAGCTACAAGCGGAGAAAAGAATGTTGGAATTTTAAAAGTTGCCAACCTAACGTTAGAGTTGCTTTTTGTTGTGAATACATTGATATCTTCTACGCCAGGAGCTTGCATGTCTTTGGGTAGAGAAAAACTTTCCTTAAAGTTTGTTTTCAAAGTCTCAGCAAGATCATTAGAAATAAAATCATAGCTTCTGCTTTTTTCAAAAGCACCCCGGATTCTTTTTCTAATACTTCCCTTAGTGCTATTAGGTAAAAGTCCTAGAGATGTTCCTAATAAAATTGTTCCCAGAGTAATTCCTACGGCCGCAGCAACTGCTAGGCCTGGGACTCCAAGTGCTCCTAAAGTAACTCCACAAGCAATTCCGGCAACTAGAGCAATTCCTCCTAAGATCGCAAGAACCTTCTGAGTAGTCTCTCTGGTGCGTGGATTATATAAAACTCTATTCAGATATCCTTTTAAAGAAGGACTCTGCTTAGGAATTAAATTAAATATTTGATGTGGTGGTAGCGGATTATTATCCGATGAAATTTTTTTTGGCGACATAATTAAAATTATAAATAATATTAAAAATAAAGTAATTTACTTTTGATAATTTTTATTTAATAAATTTATTTTATGTTCAAAATTAGTTGTTTATAATTTCTATTTTATAAAGGAAGTCCTAATCCAGGAGAACTTACAACAACCACGTTCATGATTGTTTCGGGATTTGAGGTTGCGAATTTAGCTAACGCGGCAACTAGACCTGTTTGTATAGCTGATTTCCAAGAAGCGGCTTCTTGAGGATTTTGAGAGAGCTGAGGCGGTGCTGTAGATATTAAGGGTACTTGAATCATATCAGCGCCTTGATTAACAGCTTCGTTTAGACAATTTGTATAGGCAGTTTGTGCTAGGGCAAACGCAACCACGGGATGGTGATTATGAGATTCGGGATCAGGTCCTTGAATGAAACCTAGAAAATTTGGTAATCCAAGTTTCTTCTTATTGCTAGATCCGTCAGAGTTTTTCCAGGGTATAGAAATACACTGTCCCTCTTGTATAGTAGGAATTTCACAAAAAATGTTTAATGCATCTAAGTTTGAAATACTTGTATTATTTTCTAACGCGATCAGAAGGTTACAACAGCAATGAACACGCGGAGAATAGATAACTCCTGTGGTCGCAAATAGAGCTGTCTTTGAATGCTTAATTTTCCAAGCTTTATTAAGTAGAGAGGGTGTGGTTTCTCCAAAAATACCGGGTAAACTATTCCAGTCTGTAATTACCTCTCCGTATTGTTCTAAGATTTTTGTGTGCTTTGTATTTTCATTAATTTCAATGAGAGGGGGCAAACTCTTAGGAAAAGATTTTATATCTGTTCTTGTGGGTGTTTTAGTTTGTAAACACGATCTTCTAAGAAGGAAAATGGATATAAGGAGTAGAGGAATAGCTAAAGAGCAGATAGAAAGAAGAGGGAGGATTCCTGTAATTACAGAAGTAATAACTGCTCCAATTGTTGCTAAACCTGTAATGATAATCATAATAATGTGGAAAACTTTTGATATCTCACAACTTTGTTTAGGAAGTATCTCAGATGAATGCTGTGTTTGTTCAAAAGATGGAACAATAGAGATAGTTGTCATTTAATCATAAAGTAAGGTGCTTTAACGTTAGCCGTGTATATTCGCAATGATCGAAGGAAAAATCATATAATTCTAAATTTTCAAGCGAAAGTAACACTGTGTTATAGTTTTATGTGTATTTTTTATTAATTGCTTATATCTTATTATCTAATGTCTGTGGATATAGTAGATGCTGTCCAATAAAGTTGGCAACTTAGATTTTAATTAGGAGACTATTCTTGAAAGATCTTTATAATTAAATAGCAGAAAATCTCTAACTAGTTTCTTCAAGTATATTTAGGCAGTAGATGATCAGAGGGTCTAAGAAAAGAAATCATCTTTTTTATGTAGATAAAATTATCATGCACCTCAAATAAGATTCTTATTGAAGATGCATGACTTTTTGTATTTTATCTTATTCTACCCTAAAGGAGGATTGTCGATGTCGGTAACGACAATAATTATCTCCGCGTTAGGATTTTGTGTTGCAAAGTTTTGAGCGGCAGTTACCAAAGCAGCTTTTACAGCATCTATCCATAGATTGCGAGCACTACGTCCATTTATAACTAGCTTGTCAGATGGGGCAAAGGCATTGGATGAGAGAAGAGGTACCTGAACATACTTAGAGCCTTTTTGTAGAGCCTTAGCAAGGCAGTTCTCGTAAGCCTGAGTAATAACTTCATAACATCTTTCTGAACTATTGTTTAACTGGTTAGCTGTAGGTCCTAAGAGTTGTGCAAGAAATGCGGGACCCTCAGGTTTATTATCATTATTCGTTCCGTCACGATTTATCCACTTACCAGCGCTACATTCACCCACTTGTAACCGGTTCTTATTTTCTTTAGAATTTTCCCATCCCTCTGAACTTACTGCTCGTGTGAAGTAGTAGTTTGTCCCACTACCGTTCTTGAACATGGTCGCGTTGGCAGCATTTACCAGCATGGGGCGAAGACCCGTTGTCGAGAATCTCGGTTTAGTAATATCGCCGCAGGTAGATACTAGGGTAGTTTTAGTATTCGGAAACTTCCAACCTTTGAAGGTGGTAGTAGCATCGATGGCATCGAATCTCGGTGTATTAATAGAATTTGAGGATGGCAGTTGTGTCCAACCATTAAGTAGTTGTTGAGCACTAGGAATAGGTAATAAGGATGCAGGTGCATCCGTAGGCGGTGTTTGAGTTGCGGTTGTGGGTAAATCCTGAGGTTGTGTTGGGGCTGGTGCAGGAGTTTCTACCGGAGTGGAAACAGGATCGGGTTCTCCTTCGGTCTCTCTGACCGGTTGAAGTGAAGTTGGTGGGGTGAATTCCGGAATAGTTAGGTCGGGATGTATAGGGATTTCTTCTTCTATAGGTTGGGGAAGAGGGGCAACTCTTGTGGGTTTCTTATTGAGAAGAACGCAGCAGGCTACAGCGATTATAGAGAATACCACCACAGCGGCTGCAAGAGCTGGCATGGCCAGGGTAATAGCTAAAGCTAGGGTTGTCACAAACCCTACAAGAGATAAAGCAGCCACGGTAGCAAGAGCAGCTCTCTTAGCAACTCCCTGTTTATTTTGTATTGGAGAAAAGGATGTCCCAAGAATAGGATGAGACGATCCGTGAGTATTGATAGGTGGTAACATTAAGATATGGATTGTTTTTAAAAGCTAAACATAATCAATATTTTAAAGCATATCTCCTCTAAGATATAGGAAGTTTTTTTTCAAGAAATTTGTCTCTGAAAGGCAGAAAGAGAAGGAGAACATCTCGGCGTGCAAATGAAATTTTTTATTTCTCAATTTAATAAACAAAAATATTAAGATATTTACAATTAAGCAAATGTAAATATCTTAATATTTCTTGTTGTTTTAAAAATAGAACTTAAAAGGTGACTTTAACGCATCCACCATTGATTTTACACTGGCAGGCTAAACGTTCGTTTGAATCCTCAGGTTCACCAAGAAAATCTTTTTCTTCATCAGTGAAATCAGAAAGATTTTCTTCTCCTTCTAAAACTTCAATAACACATGTACCACAGACGCCCTCAGTACAAGCGAAAGGAACACCCGAAGATTCACAGGGTTCAGCAATACTAGAACCATTTTCCAGCTCAAACTCTTGTGTTTCGTCATCGGATGAAATGATTAACTTTGCCATTGGATTTCCTGAAAATCTTTTGTTATAAAAACTAAACAATTCGGAGTAGAGGGATTCGAACCCCCGACCTATTGCTCCCAAAGCAACCGCGCTAACCAGGCTGCGCTATACTCCGTACAAATGTCTCTAAGAAATAAAGACGTTAGCATAGAAGAAAATAGTCTACAAGATAAACATAAACTAAAATTCGCTATTTTGTGACATAAGAGTTTTTCTTGAAGATATATATTTTTTGTCATTATTTAAGAAAATAGGAGAGTCTCAGAAGGGAGGAGCTTGGTGACAAGCAAACAAGAGAAACTATGGAGAATGGCTCTCATTCCCTTGGGTATTCTTCTTTCTTTTTTAATACCTTTACCTCAAGGGATTTTAGATGCGGGTCTGTGCATCAATTTTATCCTGTCTTTAACTGTTGTCTTTTGGGTGTTTTCTTTAAAGTCTAGTCGTGAGGCTAAGCTTTTCCCCTCATTATTTCTATATCTTTGCTTATTTCGTTTGGGATTAAATCTTGCTTCAACCCGATTGATTTTATCCTCGGGTTGGGCCTCACCTATGATTTTTTCATTAGGGAATTTCTTTTCTCTAGGAAGTTTGGGAGCGGGAACTGTTGCTTGCTCTCTATTTTTTCTAGTTAATTTTCTTGTGATTGCTAAGGGATCGGAAAGAGTTGCTGAAGTTCGTGCCCGATTTATTTTAGAAGCGCTTCCCGGTAAACAGATGTCGTTGGACGCTGATCTCTTATCTGGAAGATCCTCGAGTATTGATGTTGAAAAACAAAAACAAGATCTTTTTGAGGAGAGTGATTTTTTTTCCTCTATGGAAGGAGTATTTCGTTTTGTAAAAGGAGATGCAATTGTTAGCTGTATTTTACTTGTTGTTAATTCCATAGCTGCTTCTTATTTTTCATACTCTTTAGATGGTGTTGCGGATAATTTATGGCTGACAGTTGTGGGAGATGCTCTAGTAAGTCAAGTGCCGGCCTTATTGACATCGTGTGCCGCAGCGACATTGATATCCAAGGTGGGACAAAAAGAATCCCTGCTTGAGCATATAACGGATTATTATGAGCAAGTAAGGATTCATTTTAAAACAATTGCTGTTTTACTTTCTTCATTACTATTTGTTCCAGGAACTCCTAAGGGGCTTGTAATCACCTTTGTCATTGCACTATTTGTTACACATAAACAGAAAAATAATATTCAAGGACTGGAACTTATACCCGAAGAGTTTCAACAAATGCATCTGTTGATTCCAACGGATTATAAAGGAATAAATCCTAAGGAAACATATATTCAAGCCTGTGAGACTATCTTCAATGAAATAGGAGTTTTGTTGCCTAAGGAAATAAGGATTATTTATACTGAGAAAAAAGCTTCTTTACGGTATGGTGGGCAATATTTTTCTATCAAAGAGATCTCTTTGATTCATCTTTTGCCGCTATTAAGAAATCTAGCTCCAGATGCTATTCACGGAAAACATATTAAAATTCTTATACGAGATACACAAAATGTTTTTGGAATCTCCGTTGACGAGATTATTCCGAAAAAAATTTCTGAAAATTCTCTTCTTTTTTTAATAAAAACTCTGGTTAAAGAACGTATATCCTTAAGATTGTTCCCTAAGATACTGGAAGCAATAGCGTTGTATGGATCTCATGAAGACAGTCTGGAAATTCTCTCTGAGAAGATCAGGAAATACTTAGGGAAACATATAGGAAGAGCTCTTTGGGATAAGGAAAATATTTTAGAAATTATCACTGTAGATTCACATGTAGAACGAATGATAGGTGACTTATACTCAAAATCTAATCCCTTAATGTGTGATAAGGTTGTTCATCAGGTGCAGCATTTACTTGACCAATCTGAGGATGGAGGGTTCCGAGCTATCATTACCGGATGCGAATCTCGTTTTGAATTAAGAAAAATGATCGAACCTCATTTCCCAGATCTTCTTGTTTTATCACATAATGAACTTCCTGAAGAAATTCCTATTTCCTTATTAGGATCTGTTTCAGATGAGGTTTTGATACTTTAGTTATGAAATTATTCTAATTAAAACGAATAAATTATTTTAATTAGAATATTGTTTAAAATATTTTTTTTATTTATTCTTAAAGTAATTACTGAAGAAAAAAATTTGTGAAAACACAAAATACGCAAAACGTTTCTGAGATTTGGGAATTATATTGGGAGAATCGAGCGATTGAGCATCGAGATACTCTGATTGATTTTTATTTACATTTAGTCAAATGCGTGGTTCATCGTTTGATTTCAGGTATGCCTTCCCATGTAAAAACTGAAGACCTATATGCTTCCGGAGTTGAGGGATTAGTACGCGCTGTGGAGCGTTTTGATCCAGAGAAAAGTCGTCGTTTTGAAGGATACGCCCTATTTTTAATAAAAGCTGCGATTATTGATGATTTAAGAAAACAGGATTGGGTTCCTAGAAGCGTTCATCAAAGGGCAAATAAGCTTTCAGATGCAATGGATACTCTAAGACAGTCTCTAGGAAGAGAGCCCACTGACGGAGATCTTTGTGAGTATTTCCAAATTTCCCAACAAGAACTTTCTGGTTGGTTCGTTTCAGCGCGTCCTGCATTGATTATCTCTTTGAATGAGGAAAGACCTTCGCTATCCGATGGGGAACCTGGAGTAGCTTTAGAAGAGCGTATTCCTGATGAACGAGCGGAAACAGGATACGATATCGTCGATAAGAAAGAATTCTCTTCGTTTTTAGCAAATGCTATAGAGGGACTAGAAGAGAAGGAACGAAAGGTCATGGCCCTATATTATTACGAAGAGCTAGTTCTTAAGGAGATTGGAAAAATCTTAGGGGTTAGCGAATCGCGTGTGTCCCAAATTCATTCCAAAGCACTTATTAAACTTCGAGTAGCTTTGTCAGCCTTCCTTTAAGAAAGGGATCGGGATTCTTTCTTAACAGGAAGTGCAAAGTTTATAATAACTCCAAGACTTAAGCATAGTCCTCCGGCAGCACTTAACAATAAGAACCAGAGATTTGTAGTAAGTATTAAAGCTGCACAGCTTCCTACTACAGCTAAAATTGCTAGAGTAATAAGAACTATGGAAGTGATGCGTACACACAAGGTGGAGGGAATAAATTTCTTTGTTTTACTTTGTACTTGTTGAATGCTTGCAGTGTTGATTGAATTTGAAGTTATAGCAGCCACAAGAAACCTTTAAAAGATAAAAAAATCGATACATTTTAATATAAAAAACAGATTTTTTTCTATTGTTTTTTCTTCATGATATTAAATTTAGAAGGGAATCTTGCATATAAGAAGTCCGATGGTTAAGATGGTACTTCAATTATTAAGATTTTTTTGTAGTCGCCATGCGGGATTTCATAAGACATTTGAGGGATCGAGGAATTCTAGAAGATTTTTCCTCTGGATTAGACAGTGTAACCTCTCCTACTTCCGCATATCTTGGATTTGATCCCACAGCAGCCTCTCTTCACATTGGACATTGGATAGGGATATGCTTTCTACGTAGAATGGCAAATTTTGGTATCACTCCTGTGGCCTTAGTAGGCTCTGCTACAGGGATGATAGGAGATCCTTCTGGGAAAAGTATAGAGCGTACCCTATTGGAAAGTAATCAGGTAGTGCATAACAGTCAGAAGCTTTCTGAATGTCTCTCTCATTATTTGCCTGGAGTGCAAATAGTGAATAATATGGATTGGTTTAAAAATACTACAGTCATTGATTTTCTTCGAGATGTAGGGAAGCATTTTAGATTGGGAACAATGTTGAGCAAGGATACAATTAAACAGCGTATCCAATCTGAAGAGGGCATTAGCTATACTGAATTTAGTTATATACTCTTGCAATCGTATGATTTCGCCTACTTGTTTGAAAAGCATGGTATATCCTTGCAGTGCGGGGGAAGCGATCAATGGGGAAATATTACCTCTGGAATTGATTATATTCGTCGTAGAGGATTAGGACAAGCCCACGGCTTGACTTATCCGTTATTAACAAATAGCCAGGGTAAGAAGATCGGAAAGACTGAGTCGGGAACTATTTGGTTAGATCCTACTCTAACATCTCCCTATGAGCTATACCAGTACTTTCTAAGATTGCCAGATTCAGAGATCCCTAAAATAGCACGTACTCTAACTTTATTGAGTAATCAGGAAATTTTTGATCTAGATCAGGAATTTCTTTCGGATCCTATCGCTGTGAAAAAGTTTGTTGCCGAAACTATAGTAGCTTCTATACATGGTGAAGATAGACTCAAGGAGGCCGAAGCAGTTACTCAAAGTATGCATCCTGGTAAGGTATCTTTAGTTTCTGAAAAAGATTTCCAAGATCTTATTTCTATGGGACAGGGAGTGTCTTTAGAGAGATTACAGACTATTGGCAAACGATGGGTAGATCTCTTTGTTGAAGTAGGATTTTGCAACTCTAAGGGAGAAGCTAGAAGATTGATCGAACAAAAAGGTCTCTATGTAAATAGAGACGCTATAGCGGATGAGCAAAGTGTGTTTGAAGACTCTCAATTGTGTTACAATCAATATGTTTTATTAGCACAGGGAAAAAAGAAAAAATTAGTTTTGCGTCTAATTTAAGTGTTGAGGAGGACTAGTGGCAGAGCAAGCAGATATTGGGCTAATTGGTTTAGCTGTTATGGGGAAAAACCTTGTATTAAACATGATAGATCATGGTTTTTCTGTTTCTGTCTACAATCGGAGTCCAGAGAAAACTCAAAAGTTTCTTCAGGAGAATTCTCAAAGCACAAACCTTCAGGGGCATGAAAATTTAGAAGCTTTTGTTTGTTCTTTAAAACGTCCTAGAAAAATCATGCTTATGATCAAAGCAGGAAGCCCTGTAGATGAAAGTATTGAATCATTATTACCTTATCTTGAAGCCGGAGATATTATTATTGATGGAGGAAATAGCTACTATAAAGATTCAGAAAGACGATGCCGGGACCTTAAGGAAAAAGGCATTCTTTTTATAGGCATGGGGATTTCCGGAGGTGAGGAGGGAGCTAGGTACGGCCCTTCTATTATGCCTGGAGGCAATAGTGATGCTTGGCCAGCTATAGCGCCTATTTTTCAAGGTATTTCTGCTAAAGTTAGCGGTAACCCCTGTTGTTGTTGGGTTGGACCTGGAGGGGCAGGACATTATGTAAAAACTGTACATAATGGCATTGAATATGGAGATATCCAATTAATTTGCGAAGCTTATGGGTTGCTAAGAACACGTTTAGGTATATCTCCTGAGTCTGTATCAGCAATTTTTTCTGAATGGAATAGTCGGGAATTAGAAAGCTACCTTATGAGAATTTCCGTAGAGGTACTTTCTTTAAAAGATTCTGACGGCTCTCCAGTTATTGATACAATTTTAGATGTTGCAGGGCAAAAAGGTACGGGCCGATGGACTGCAATGGATGCTATTGATTCTGGGGTTCCTCTTTCTTTGATTATTGAATCTGTATTAGCACGCTTTCTTTCCTCATGGAAAACTGTTCGAGATCAGGCAGCAAAAGAGCTTCCTGGTATTCCTATAGTTTTTGAAAAACCTAAAGATCCTCATCTTTTTATCGAAGATGTATTCCAGGCGCTATATGCTTCAAAAATCATTAGCTATGCTCAGGGATTCATGCTGTTAAAACAAGCGTCAGAAGAGCATCAATGGAACCTGAATTTGGGAGAGTTAGCTTTATTGTGGAGAGGAGGATGTATTATCCAAAGCGTATTTTTAGACGCTATCCACAAAGGTTTTGAAAACGAACCCGAAGCACCTTCACTAATTTTACAAACTTATTTCAAATCCACATTGCAAAACTCTGAATCCGGATGGCGTAGAACGATTGCTTATGCAATTGGCTCAGGATATCCTGTACCTTGTTTAGCAGCTGCTTTGACATTCTATGATGGTTACCGAACAAAAGATTCCTCAATAGCCTTAGCTCAAGGATTGCGAGATTATTTCGGAGCGCACTCGTATGAACGTAAGGATAGGCCTCGAGGAGAATTCTACCACACAGATTGGATAGGCACTAAGACTACAACGCTTGTAAAATAATTTTTGAAAAATGTAGGGGTTCTGCCGTAATAACGAGCTCTCCTGACAAGTCTCTTGTTTCTTTAGGGGTACTTTGGTACCCCTTCCTTTATTCTAAAACTATTTGAGTTTCGACTGCTTGCGTGATAATAACAAACAAAGATAGTAAGAGTTTTATCCCTTGAAAATCTTGATTCTTGGGTAGAAAATGAACTAGTCTATTTTAAGAACTTCAATAAAAGCAGTATTCGGAATAGAAACTTTCCCAAACTCTTTCATACGCTTTTTACCCTTCTTCTGTTTTTCCCAGAGCTTGCGTTTTCTCGTAATATCCCCGCCATAACACTTTGCTGTGACATTTTTTGAAAGAGCACGAATTGTTTCCCGAGCGATTACTTTTTTATTGATAGCAGCTTGAATAGGAATTTTAAATAGTTGCTGTGGGATTACATCAACAAGCTTTTCACAAATACTTCTTCCGCGAGCCTCTGCTTTATCTCTGTGTACTAGACACGAAAAGGCATCAACAGGTTCGTCATTGATTAAGATTTCAAGCTTTATAATTGATCCCTTGCGGTAATCTCCTAAACGGTAATCAAAAGATCCATAACCTTTGGTTACAGATTTTAATTTATCATTAAAATCAGAGACGATTTCATTTAAAGGTAGATCATAAGAAAGGACTAACCTATGTTGATCTAACATTTCTGTCTTTAGGCATACACCGCGCTTATCTAAACACAGATTCATAATGCTACTTAGGTATTCTTGAGGAGTGATGATGTTTACATGTACCCAAGGTTCTTCCAAATGCTCAATAATTGAAGGATCAGGATAGGCTGTAGGGTTATCTATTAATAGTGTTTTTCCGTTTTTTAAGATGACCTTATAGATGACGCTGGGTGCTGTAGCAATAATATCAAGGTCAAATTCTCTAATAATTCTTTCAAAAATAATCTCTAGATGCAGCAAGCCTAAAAATCCACAGCGAAAGCCAAAACCTAGAGAATGGCTACTCTCTTGCTCTATAGTTAAAGCAGAATCATTAAGCTGTAAACGGCCTAAAGCATCTTTTAAAGTGTCAAAATCTGATGAATCAATAGGATAAATTCCAGCAAAAACTACAGGATTAATTTCTTTGAACCCGTCCAAAGGTACTTTTGCTGGATGTTTTACTGTAGTGACAGTATCACCGATTTTCACATCTTTTACTTTTTTCAAATTAGCAATGAAATAGCCTACCTGACCTGCTCTTAGTGACCCTTCAATTAAAGTGGCTTCGGGAAGGAAGGCTCCAACACCTAAAACTTCAAAAGCTGAACCTTTTGTTGCCATAAAGGTTATACGATCACCTTTTTTAATTTCTCCGCTGATAACACGAACATAGACCATGATCCCTACATAAGGATCGTAATGAGAGTCAAAAATTAAAGCCTTTAGTTCGGTTTCTTTAGGAAGTTTTGGAGGAGGAATTAGTTCAATTATTGCCTCAAGAATTTCTGAAATTCCTTCTCCAGTTTTTGCTGAACAGGCAATCGCATGGGTAGTGTCTAATCCTATGTAATCTTCGATTTGTTTCCGAATTCGTTCAGGATTAGCAGCAGGCAAATCAATCTTATTTAAAATAGGAATGATCTCTAAATCACGCTCTAATGCTAGATAAACATTGGCTAAACTCTGAGCTTGCACACCTTGAGCTGCGTCAACAATGAGTAGGGCTCCTTCACAAGCAGCTAAAGATCGTGATACTTCATAAGAAAAATCCACGTGGCCGGGGGTATCTATGAGATTAAGCTGATAAACTTCGCCATTGTATTCATAATACATAGTTACGGGGTGGGCTTTAATAGTGATGCCACGTTCCCTTTCAAGATCCATAGAATCAAGGAGCTGCTCACGCATCTCTCTTTGCTCAACTGTGCTCGTACTTTCAAGTAAGCGATCAGCAATTGTAGATTTTCCGTGATCAATATGCGCAATAATAGAAAAATTTCGAATATTTTCTAATTTATACTCTTTCAAAATACAACAGGAGTTTTGTCAGTTTCAGAGAGAGTCATGTTAGACTGAGGATAGTTAGTTGTCAATACTACTAGAATACAAGAAGGTGAGTTTAATTTATTTACGAAGATTAAAATAGAATAATACTTGTATTTGCAACTTACATGTTTTATTGTTTTCAGAACATTGTGTTGTAAATATAGAAATCTAGAAATTCAATAATTGTAATTTAATATTTTGATTTTTATTTTATTTAGTATGACTCATGAGATCTTCGAATCTTTTTGTTCTCCAAACACTTCCAAAACAAGAAGTGGTTTGTCGATACATGCAATCGAAGAGACCGACAATATTTCAAATAATTGTACTCGTTGTTTCGAGTATTTTATGTATTGTTTCAGGTCTGATTTTTTTATCAACTTTACCCTCATCAATGAATCTTACTGTTTCTTTACTCCTCGGTGGTTTAGGTTGGTGTATTCTATCTTTTGTCACCGCGCAGCTTATAATTAAGCATTCGCAACCAAAAAACATCCAAATTCCTTTAGGGTTTCGCCAGGTGATTAAATCAAAATTCCCTAAGGTTTTTTTTGATTTAGTAACCACTCAGGACTTAGATATTATGAGATTTAGAGAGTTAGTAACTTCTATTTCTAATTTCAGAGGGTATCCAGACTCATCAGTTAAGAATAATTTGGATAAACTTTCTTCACAGTTAAGAAATGCTATAGAAGCTTTTAGTGTTAAGGATTTAGATAGAGAAATCAAGAATCAGGAGATTCTTAACTTGGATGACTTATTTGTAGAACATTGCCCTCTATATTGGATGAAACGTTTTATAGAGTTAGGTGATGATGAAGTGTTAAATGAAAATGAAATAAGACGCAGCTGGGACCATTCTGGAGCCTATTGGTTTTCTGAATTAGGCTTGATTCATGAGTCTTCTGATAATAATTTAAAACCACAAACAATTTTTAACCTTCATTTGTATGGACTTGTTCAAGAAATAGACGAATCAGAATACTCGTGTTTGATGTATCATGTTAAAAATAATACTTGGAATCATCAAGATGTAGCAATGATAGTTGATAGATTATTGATTGTTTGCCAGGGAGATTATAGCAGATATATTAGTGAAAAAGATAAAGATAAGACATCTACAGAGCTTCGTGTAGAATTTACAGAAGAAGACGTAAAAAGCCTTCTTTTATGTATGTGTCTACACGGGTTGTCTTGGAGGCAATTAGAACTCATTCGATCGACACCAATTTCTTCTTGGCAATTTTTATCATGGATAGATAGATCTACTCCTAAGCGAGGTATGCGCATACTTGCTGGATGTTTTCTGAAAGATTTTATTAACGAATCTAATCCTAATTATGAATCTGGTATTGCTCTATCAACTTATTCAGAATACAGAAATGTTACTCAATATAGAAGGTATAGAAATCAAAAAGATGCTAATGCCCTTAGCAATATTTGTTGCTATTTTAGTCATCGAATGAGGTTTCATAAGAAAAAAATAGAAGCAGATCTCCATTTAAAGAATATTATGAATTTTCATAGATACGTTGTTGATGTAAGAACTGGAATAAGAACTAGAATTTCTGAAAATATTTAAAGACAAAAAAATCCTCACTTGTGAGTACAGGTGAGGATTTTTTCTATTAAGATCCTTGCTTCAATTATGAAGAAGCATTCTCAACAGCTGGTGTTCCCTGAATCGTTGGCGAAGAACTAGCGGCTTCAGAAGCAACAGCGGCCTCTTCTCCTGCAAGTTCTTGTTCTTTGATAGCAGATTGAATTAAGAACAGCTTATTAAGTTTTGTTGCCGAGACTAACCACACAGCAATAATCGCAAAGAGGGCTACTGCTAGGTAAGGAGTCATGGCTCCAATACTTCCGCAAACTACTAGAAGACTTTGTTGAATTAAAGAACCTCCGGATTTACCGAAACGAGCGGCAACTACGTCAATAGCGGCCTTTCCTTTAACTTTTTGTTCTTGATCCAATGGAATGTAAGCCATTTCTTTGGTCGCGTCAAATAGAGCATACTTTGTAGATTTAGATAGAATATTTTGGATAGCTCCCACCATAACAGCAAGCATTAATGGTGAGGTTCCTAACATAGCTACGATTCCTGAAGCCTGATCTCTAAAGATAACTAGAACAAAGAAAAGCACGCCTGTTAATAATACCATAACCGGTGTTACAAGAGCTCCTGTTAACCAACCAAATTTACGGATAACGTTACCGCCAATAAATAGCATTACGATAACAGAAACGACTCCGGTCCAGAATGAGAAATTACCCATAAATTGACTATATTCGTTAGCATTTGGGTATTGCATCTTTAATTGGCTTTTCCAGGTGACTTCTACGAGATTAATGCAAATCCCGTAACAAATAACAAGGAGAGCTAACAATAACATGTAAGGGGATCTTGCTAAATAGGCAAAGCTTTCCTTCATGCTCATCTTTGGTTTGGATTTTTTAGCTTTGTTTAATTCTTTAGGATCATAGAATCTAGGATCAGTAAGAACACACTTATTCATCCACCAGTAGCATAGGATAATAACACCACCGGAAAGAATAACCATACTCATTAAGAGATAGAGAGAGAGTCCCCAAGGATCTGTATTTCCTGCAGCACTAGCACGTAGCTTAGAAGCCCAGATAATAGAACGTCCAGAAGCTAGTAAAGCGATATTGGCGCCTACTCCGAATAAAGCGTAAAAACGCTTAGCTTCGCTGATTTTGGTAATTTCATTAGCAAAACCCCAGAACATCAAGGAGAGCATAACACTTCCCCATAGCTCGGAAAGCACGTAAAATGCGGCAAAGGTCCAATTTCTTAACATCGCGACACAGCCCATCAATCCTTGAGGGAGGATAGTTTGTAATTTGTCGGCGAAATCCGTTGGATGTAAAATGTGGCGGAACGGATAAATTACTGTTGGAAATAGGGCGAAGAATAAAAGAAATGGGGTGATAATTGTGTAGAAGAGGGCTGGTTTACTTAAAATGTTGCTTAGCTTGGCGTAGATAAGCATAAAGACAACAGCGCAAGGAACGACAAGCCACAATTTGATGAAGGGTATAGCCTCTGCACCAGAGCCGGGAGCCGTTACGATAAGAGTGTCTTTTGTATCACGCAATACGGTGTAGTTGAACGCAATACAGAAGAACATTAGGAACATTGGCAGCACCTTTTTTAGCTCATGCATGTGTATTGGCCAAAGAAAGGAGCGCAATTTTCCAAAAGGTTTTTCCGCTGTTTGTGTCATATTTACCCTCTGAAATAGCTTGGTTTTATAATTTATAAGTTATTAATAGTTTTGTCTTTAAAACAATTAATTTTTGGTTTTTTAGCCTTATTAGCATACCAATTTTTTTCTCTATTGACAAGAAAAAAGGAGAGGAGAAACCGGAGACTCTCCCAGAGCACTCGAGAAACCAGGGAAAATCGGCTAAAATATTTATTTTACTTAGCAGGTCGTAGGGTCTTTTTAAACAAAAGACTGAGGAGAATCCAAATTTGAAGAAGTAGTTCTTACAGCTTCTACATATGCATTCCATAGCTCAACGCTAACCATTCCATTGCGGATGGAACGAATAAGCTCTCTTTTTAAAGAAGGTAGGGGCTTTTTTGGGCTAAATCGTGCTAAGAGATCTTTATCTCCTACTTGTCTGGCTAATTCTAGAACACGTTCTATATCAGTTTTTGTGAAGTTAATAAAGTCTCTGCGTTTTTTGGATCCTCTAGGAGCTCGAGGTTTTGGATTAATGGCTCGTGGTGAATCAGATTCTAAAATAAATGTTTTTAACATTTTTAGAAACTGCTCGGGGGCGGCGCTTTTCATTTTTTTTAATGTAAAATGGTGCATATAGCCACCACTCGGTCCAGGAAGATAGCGACATAAATCGTTTTCCTTATCTCCGCAGACCTTTCTAATAGCTTTTAAGATCAGTTTTTCAATTTCTTCATTTATATTCGACTGTTCTACGGCCATGAAACCCACCTTTATAACTTGCTAAATCTTCGTAAAAATTAATCGATGCTTACTTTACAAATTTTATAAGAAAGAATTTGGCATACTTTCAATTTAACGTTTAGAAAAATAAAATTAAAGTTCTGTTTATTTAGAGACGTAATTTATGTTGGATTTTGCTTTTTTTCGCAATGTTATTTTCCGGGAAAAGATCGTTTTGTTTCATAAATAACTTTAAAAGAAACAATCATAAGGACAAGAAGTCTTGCTATAACATTTGTTTCTTTATAATTAAAAGCCTTTTCATTGCTATGAAACTTGTTTTTTTCTTTCTTTTATAAAATGCAAAAAACATGAAATTCATCTTTCTGATTTTCTTTCATTGTTTTCATCTTTATTAATTCCTGCACAAAATTTTCTAAATAAATAGTGGGATTTTTTTGTCTCTTTTATATACCTTATGACTTTCATTGTTCCGATTTTATTAGTTTCTTGAGGATAATCTCCCTAAATGGAGGCATATGTTGTTGGCACGTCTGTTCAAAAGAGTAAAACTTTCAATCTCCTTAGTTTTAATTTTTATTGTTTTCGGATGCTCTTCTTCTAAGGTGCACAATAGTGATAATAAAATTTATGTATTATCCATGAATCGGATGATACATGATTGTGTGTCTAGAATTGTAGGAGATAAACTTTGTTCAATAGTTCTTATCGATGGAGCTATAGACCCTCATGCATACGAAATGGTCAAAGGTGATGAGGATAAAATGGCGATGAGTAGGCTAATCTTCTGTAACGGTCTCGGTTTAGAACATACAGCAAGCCTACGCAAACATTTAGAAGGTAATCCTAAAGTTGTCAATATTGGAGAACGATTAATATCCCGTGAAGTATTTTCTCCTTTGGAAGAGGACGGATTTTATGACCCACATATTTGGACAGATATTAGTATTTGGACAGAGGGAACTAGAGAGATAACCGCCGCTTTAATTGCTGAATTTCCAGAATATGAAAAAGAATTTACTGCTAATTCCAAGGAAGTAATAGAAGAAATGCAAATGTTGGATATTTGGGCAAAAAGATCTTTGTCTACAATACCCGAAGAATCTAGATATTTGGTTTCAGGTCACAATGCTTTTAGTTATTTTACAAGACGTTATCTAGCGACTCCGCAGGAGGTGGAAGCAAATATTTGGAATAAGAGATGTATTTCTCCTGAAGGAATATCTCCTGAAGCCCAAATTAGCATTCGCGATATCATGCTTGTGGTAGATTATATTCATGAACATAATGTTACTGTTATGTTTCCTGAAGATACTTTAAACCAAGATGCGCTTAAAAAAATTGCTTCATGCTTAAAAAAAGGACATAGTGTTCGATTGGCCAGCCGCCCTTTATATAGTGATAATGTTAAAAATGACTACTTTAATACATTTAAGCATAACGTTTGTGTAATTACTGAGGAGCTAGGAGGAACTATTTCTTGAATAGACAAAATGAAATTGCTTGGTCAGTACATGATCTATGTGTGAACTACGATCATTCAGATGTTTTATGCCATGTTTCCTTTTCTTTAAGAAGAGGATCCTTGACCGCAGTTTTAGGCCCTAATGGTGCGGGAAAGAGTACACTTTTAAAAACTTCACTCGGATTAATACGACCTTCTGCGGGCCATACTTTGTTTTTTGGAAATAAGTTTAAAAAAGTGCATCAACGTGTTGCCTATATGCCACAGAGGGCTAGTGTGGATTGGGATTTTCCTATGACAGTTCTTGATCTTGTTCTCATGGGTTGTTATGGATACAAGGGCATGTGGGGAAGAATAACGGCTGATGATCGCAAGGAAGCTTACAATATTTTAGAGCGTGTAGGTTTATCTACTTTAGCTAATAGGCAAATAGGAAAACTATCGGGCGGACAGCAGCAAAGAGCATTTCTTGCTCGAGCTCTTATGCAAAAAGCAGATCTATATCTTATGGATGAATTATTTTCTGCTATAGATATGGCTTCGTATCAGACTGTCGTAGATGTGTTGCGTGATTTGCAAGAACAAGGACGAACTATCGTTGTTGTGCATCATGACCTTAGTCATGTACGCCAATTATTTGATCACATTATCTTATTGAATAAGCATCTTATTTGTTCTGGACCTGTCGATGAATGTTTAACTAATAAAAACATTTTTCAAGCTTATGGGTGTGAACTAGAGCTTTTAGACCGTACTCTTAAACTATCTAGGGGAAAGCAACAGGGAGCGTATTAAATGCTCGATTGTGTTTTTATTGATTCTATTTTTTTGTCGAGCTTTATAGCTGTCACTTTAATTTGCATGACAACTGCTTTATGGGGAACTTTGCTGCTTGTGGGTAGACAACCTCTTTTGAGCGAAAGTCTTTCTCATGCTTCTTATCCGGGACTGCTTTTGGGGGCTTTATTAAGTTATAAAGTATCTTTTTTTACAGATTCTATTATTTTAGTGATTGTTTTTGGTTGTTTGGCTGCCATTTCTGGTTATGGAATTATAGTATTTTTAGAAAGAGTATTAAGAGTTCATAAAGATGCTTCTCTATGTTTTGTTCTCGTTGTTTTTTTTGGTATAGGGGTTATTTTAGCCAGCTATGTCAAAGATTGTTGTCCCTTATTATATAATCGTATCAATGCCTATTTATACGGACAGGCGGCTACTTTAGGTTATGTGGAAGCTAAACTTGCAGCCTTTGTTTTTCTTATTTCCTTAGTGACTTTGTGGTGGTGGTATCGTCAAATTGTTGTGACTATCTTTGATAAAGATTATGCTTCAACTTGTGGATTGAGCACTCATGTCTCTGGAAGCATTGTTCTTATATTTATTTCCCTAGTGATTGTAAGTGGTGTACGTTCCGTAGGTATTGTATTGATATCTTCAATGTTCGTTGCGCCTTCCTTGGCAGCCCGTCAATTATCTGATAGGTTAAATGTCATTTTCCTTCTTTCCTGTTTGCTTGGAGGAATCTGTGGTGCTCTTGGTAGCTATGTTTCAGTGGCTTTTAGTTGTAATGTTTCTGGACATACAGGTGTAATTACTTTGCCTACAGGTCCACTTGTAGTTGTTATATCCGGTTGTTTAACTTTTCTTTGCTTGCTGTTCTCTCCAAAATCAGGATGGGTAATACGCTACATACGTAGGAAACGTTTTTCATTTTCTAAGAATCAAGAACATTTGCTGAAAGTATTCTGGTACTTGCTAGAAGATCAATTACCTGAAGTCGGGGCACGTGATTTTGTTTGTTCTCATAAATATCAGGAATATTTTGGACCTAGGCCTTTCCCAAGATTTAGAATTTGGCTTCTTGAATGTCAGGGTTTTTTAAAACATAGAGATTATCGCTGGGGTCTTAGCGAGAAAGGAAAGATCAGAGCAAAAAAGTTGGTTCGAGCTCATAGATTATGGGAATGCTATCTCGTACGTTCTCTAGAATTCAAGGAAGAAGATGTTCATGGTTTCGCAGAAGAAATGGAGCATGTTTTAACAGATGAATTAGATTATGCGATTACAGAAATGTTAGATAATCCTCATTACGATCCACATGATAAATTAATTCCAGAGAAACCAAAAAAGAAGGAGGAACTATGAT
Source organism: Chlamydia poikilotherma (assembly GCF_900239975.1). NCBI lineage: Bacteria > Pseudomonadati > Chlamydiota > Chlamydiia > Chlamydiales > Chlamydiaceae > Chlamydia > Chlamydia poikilotherma. The sequence goes on from NZ_LS992154.1 coordinate 496,916, forward strand.
AGGAGCCTTTTCCCCATATCATGGGGTGTCCTTTATTCAATTTTTCATTGTATTTTTCTCAAGATTTTTTTCTGGAGAATTGTTTCTAGGACACTTGTTTATCGATGATATTCAGGTTGTCGTATTCTTGGCTATTGCTCTTTCCGGAGCATTTGTAGGCAGTTTTTTAGTTTTAAAAAAGATGGCAATGTATGCTAATGCTGTTTCTCATACAGTATTATTTGGCTTGGTAAGTATTTGTTTGTTCACTCATCAATTAACATCATTATCTTTGGGAAATCTTACTCTAGCCTCTGTTTCAACCGCTCTACTTACAGGTTTTCTTATTCATTTTATAAGAAATATTTTTCGGGTTTCTGAAGAGGCAAGCACGGCTCTAGTATTCTCTTTATTATTTTCAATGAGCTTAATTCTTCTAGTATTTCTAACACGTAATGCACACATAGGAACTGAACTAATCCTAGGTAACGCAGATTCATTAACTTATGGCGATATTTTTCCTGTGTATACTATTCTTTTAGTTAATCTATTTGTTTCCGTGATTGGATTTCGTAGTTTTGTTTGTGTTTCTTTTGATTCAGTATTCTCTTTTTCTTTAGGGATTCCTGTAAAAATCATTGATTACTTAATCATTTTACAATTGTCAGCAAGCCTAGTAGGAGCATTTAGAGCCGTAGGGGTTTTAATGGCTTTAGCTTTCTTATTAATCCCTGGACTTATTGCTAAAGTTTTTGTTGTTTCTGTACGGGGCATGCTTTTTTGGTCTTTAATTTTCGGTGCTATTACAGCATTAATAGCTCCTGCATGTTCTAGAGCAATTTTAACATCATATGATGTGGGATTATCAACTTCAGGCATTTCAGTTTTTGTATTAATGGCTTTTTATGTTGTTGTTTCTTTATTTCATTATGGAAAGAAGTTAGCTTATAAAAAATTTTATTCAAAAAATAGCCTGAATACAGAATTGACAACTCTCTAATCCAGGAGTTATGATTTTTTTTTCAATTTGTTAAGGTTACTATTTGAAACATTTAGCTATTTTCGGATCCACTGGAAGTGTGGGGCAGCAGACCTTAAAAATTATTCGGTCTTTTCCTCATTTATTCAATGTGGTTGCTCTTGCTTCATACGGTAATAATAAGGATTTATTTTTCGAACAAATTCGAGAGTTCTCTCCTTCTATAGTTTCTGTATATGACGAACAAATTTATTTTAAAATTCGTAAAGAATTTCCTGATATCAAAGTATTTCTTCGTGAAGAAGGATTATTAGCAGCTGCTACAGCTGCAGAAATTGATACTATTGTTGCTGCATCTTCAGGTGTTGTAGCTTTACCGGCAATTATAGAAGCAATGAAACTAGGGAAAACCCTGGCATTGGCAAATAAAGAAGTTTTAGTTTCTGCTGGTGAGATTATCAAAGGGCTTGCTAAGCAATATCAAACAACGATTTTGCCTATAGATAGTGAGCATAACGCCCTATATCAATGTTTAGAGGGGAGGAATACTTCGGAAGTGAAAAAGTTATTGCTAACTGCTTCCGGAGGTCCTTTATTATACAAGTCTAGAGAAGAATTAAATCGTGTAACTATTGAAGATGTTTTGAAGCACCCTATATGGAATATGGGGGCTAAAATTACTGTAGATTCTTCGACATTGGTAAATAAAGGCTTGGAAATAATAGAAGCCCATTGGTTATTTGGATTGGAAAATGCGGAGATAGATGCTGTAATTCATCCTCAAAGTTTAATTCACGGTATGGTAGAATTTCAAGACGGGACGGTGTTTTCTGTAATGAATCCTCCTAGTATGCTCTTTCCTATACAACATGTATTAACCAATCCAAAACGTTGTCCAGCACCTCACAAAGGGATAGATTTTTCTATAAAACAAACATTAGAGTTTTTTCCTATAGATGAGGAGCGTTTCCCAAGTATTGGTTTGGCTAAATGGGTATTAAAAGAGAAAGGATCTTCGGGACCATTTTTTAATGCTGCTAACGAGGTCTTGGTTCAAAGATTTTTAACAGAAGAAATTGCTTGGTGCGATATTCTAAATAAGTTAACAAGGCTTATGGAAAATTATAGAGTTTCTTCGTGTACTTCATTAGATGATGTTTTTGCTGTTGATAAAGAAGCTCGAGCCCTTGCTCAAGAGATATAACCCGGTACGTATATGACAATAATATATTTTATTCTTGCAGCCCTTGCTTTGGGGGTTTTGGTATTGATCCATGAATTGGGTCATTTACTAGCAGCCAAGTCTGTAGGTATGGCTGTTGAGAGTTTTAGTATTGGTTTTGGTCCGGCTTTATATAAAAAGAAAATTGGAAATATAGAATATCGTGTAGGTATTTTCCCTTTTGGTGGTTATGTTCGTATCAAGGGCATGGATAAAAGAGAAAAGGGTATAGATGCCGATCCTGATTCTGTTTACGATATACCTCAAGGTTTTTTCAGCAAATCTCCATGGAAAAGAATCATTGTTCTTGCCGCAGGTCCTATAGCTAATATTTTATTGGCTTTTGTTGCCTTTGGAGCATTGTATATTTCGGGGGGTAGAAATAAGGCTTATTCTGAGTATTCTCGTATTGTTGGTTGGGTAAATCCTATTTTAAAAGAAAAAGGTCTAAATCTTGGTGATGAGATTCTTACATGTAATGGCAAACCCTATTACTCGGATAAAGACGCCCTTACCTCAGCTTTATTAGATAGACATCTATCTTTCAGGGGAGTCCATCCCGCGTATCTTTCAAAAACTTCTACCGAATTTTCCTTGGATACAGAATTCAATGTTAATAAAGATGGTATCCCTCTTGCTGGAGCTAGCTATCTTTTATACCGTCATCAGGAGCCTATTTCAAAAGAATCTCCAATGTATTCAGCGAACATATTACCGGGTGATCGATTAGTATGGATGGATGGACAAATCTTATTTTCTCCTATGCAAGTTTCTCAGATACTTAATGAAGCTTATGCATTCGTTAAAGTTTCTCGTTATGACAAGGAATTATCATTACGTATTCCTAGGATGTTAGCGAGCACATTATATCTATCTCCTTATGTAAGGAATGAACTTATCGATAATCAGTATGAAGCCGGCATTAAAGGTAAATGGTCTTCTTTATATACTTTACCCTATATGATCAATAGTTACGGTTATGTAGAAGGAGAATTACAGCCTATAGATCCAGAATCGCCATTTCCTCCCATGGAAGATAAATTAGAATTAGGGGATCGTATTTTAGCTATAGATGGTACTCCTGTTAGTGGAAGTACCGACATTTTACGTTTAGTTCAAAACCATAAGGTCTCAATAATTATTCAAAAAATGAGTTCTGAGCAACTGCAGGATGTAGATTCTTCAATTGCTGACGAAAGGTTTATCCGTTCTTATGATCCTAAAAACTTATTAGCAATTGTTAATTCGATAGGAAGTGCTCAAGAAGTACGTGAGTCAGGTCAATATCGTTTGTTATCTCCGATTCAACCTAAACCATGGATAAGCATTTATTCTGATGATCTTTTAAATAAACGCCGTGAAATGGCAAAAAAATTTAAGAATCAGGATCAACAGCGTTACTATCTAGATAGAATAGAAATAGAAAAACAAAAATTATCTCTTGGAATTCCTTTGAAGGATATGACAATAAAGTATAATCCTACTCCGGATGCTTTAATCATTAATATTTCTAAAGATAGTCTACGTACTATGAAAGCTTTAGTTGTAGGGCGACTGAATCCTCAGTGGTTATCAGGACCAGTGGGGATTGTTCATATGTTACATAAAGGATGGTCCTTAGGAGTTTCCGAAGCTCTATTTTGGATTGGGTTAGTAAGCATCAATTTAGCGGTTTTAAATCTTCTTCCGATTCCTGTATTGGACGGAGGCTATATTTTACTTTGCCTCTGGGAGATGATTTCAAGACGTCGTTTGAATATGAAGCTTATTGAAAAAATGTTAATCCCATTTTCTCTATTATTGATAGCTTTCTTTATTTTCCTAACGTTTCAGGATTTATTTCGTTTTTTTGCTGTGAGTTAGGTTTCCAGGTTTTGGGAAAACCATAAAGATTGTAAGGGTGAGAGCCGAAACAATGGATAACGTAAATATCCTTGTTTTTGCTCGTATTTAGTCTAGAGCTCTTCTGTTTATTTTCCTTTACCTTTTGCTCTATTTCCTCGGGAACTTGTTCTATGGCAGCAGTTTTGCTGCCGTGTTTTAGAAACTCCCTCATGAGGAAAATAGATTTCCTGTTTGTGATGATATAGGTGTGGTTTGTGTTAATCACATATCCTTTGTGTGGAGTATCTAAGGAAGTTTCTATCGTACACACTTTCCCATCATTTTCATATTCTAAACGGAAGGGAAGAAATCTGCTGCGTTTATTTCCACTAAGTATAAGAACTTCTACTGTAGAAGGGAGCTTACCGACATCAAGCATTTTTTTTGGGCAATAGGTAAGTAACTGTCTACCTAATTTTCCCCCAAAAATAAATTGTACAATGGCTAAAGATCTATAACGTCTAGCTAATGTAGATCCTGCATTTGGAGGAGCCATCAATATGGCTTTACCATACTTTGCTTCTTGAGGGCAGTCAGGTTTGGCTAAGGCCACTCGAACGATAACACCTCCTATAGAATGTGTTACAAAGTTGATGGGAACACCAGGTTTTAACTCTGCTATCTTTTTAATTAATTTAACAAGATGATCTGCATGTCTTTCTAATGTGAATTTGCGAGTTTCATAGTTCCAGATAAATACGTCGTAATTTTCTTTTTCTAAGACATTACCAATAGGTTTTAACGACCTGTAAGATCTTAAAAACGCATGAACGCAGATTACCGACTCTTTTTGCTGAGATGTTTCTCTAATCCCACCAATTCCTGAAGGAAGTGTTTGAATTATAGAAGTATCCGCCAAAAGGGATATTCCAGATATTAAGAATAGTAAAATTAATAATAATTTATTCATTTGCACACCGATATAATTATTTTAATAAGTTTTTTATTAAAAACCAGTGCGTTTAATTAACTTCTTTTAAAAAATAATTAAGCAGTTAATTATAAAAGCAATAAAAATCACTATTTAATAATCGAATGAGGATAAATTGATATTTGAGCTTGATTAACTGAAAAGATCTTACTAGTTTCAGATAATGTTTGATGAGGGGTATTTGTAGAGGTCATTAGGGTTTGTCCTAGAGTAGGAGCAAGGTCGAGTAATTGTGAGATTCTGTGATTGTCTAACCCTGCATGAATATCGTCCATACAGAATAAGGGACATGTATTATAAATGTTTTTTATATAAAGACATTCTGCGAGTCTAAGAATGGCGAGTAAACTGTGTTTTTGCCCTTCGCTAGAGAATTGTGCAACGGGGAGATTGTTAATCATTAGAGTAAAGTCCTCTCGGTGAGGGCCTACGGATGTGGTTCCTAAATCTAAATCACGCTGTAGTGTTGTTGTTAGCTGTTTTCGAAGTTCCTCAGCAATAATCTCCTGAGAAATCCCATCATGTTTAATTAGTGAGCTTTTGAATTTAATACGCAGTTGTTCTGATAAGGAATTACTCCATAATTCTTGAACTAGTTTATTTAGTTGTTGGCAGCAAGAGTATCGGCTTAAGGTTAGATATGCACCTAGAGTGGCAAGTTGCTCATTCCAAACTGTTAATGTGGAAGTTTGTTTAGTTTTGAGTAGAGTATTTCTTTGTAATAAGGCGCGATGATAATAAGATAACGAATGTTTATATTGAGGATCGCATTGAGATAAAAGTAGATTAAGAAATAGTCTACGGTCTGCAGGAGCTCCGGAAATCAAAGAGCGATCTTTAGAGGAAAATAGAACAATAGGTATTATGCCTATCAATTGTGATAGGGTTTTTATAGGAGAGTGGTCACAAAGAATTTTTTTCCCTTGCTTATCTACATAGGTAGATAGTGTATGAGGAAATCCGTCTTTTTCAAAGGTCATCTCTAGAAAAAAATAAGGAGAGCCAAAGAAAATAGCCTCTGTAAGATGTGCAGTACGGAAAGACCTGCCTAAAGACAAAACATAGAGGGCTTCAAGAAGATTCGTTTTACCCTGGGCATTTTCTCCAAAAATGTAATTCATATCTGGAGAGAAAGCAATCTCGGTTTCTTTATAATTCCTGAAATTTTTAAGACGCAGGGAAATAATCTTCATTAATCATCATGCAATCTCATCGGCATAATAACGAATAGGCTACGGGTAGAATCAGTAATAATTCCCGGATTATAAGAATCTGAAATGCCTAAGCGTACTAACTCATCTTTACTATGTTTTAAGATATCGAGGAAGAAGAAAGGATTGAAGGCAATTTCTAATAGCTCTCCAGAATAGTTTACTGCCATACTAACCTTGCCCTCACCAACCTTTGTACAGTTTGCTGTTAAAGTGAGTTCGCCGGGAGTAAAGGTGAACTTTACGGAATGCGAAGATTCATTGGTAAATAATGCTACTTGTTTTAATAAGGTAATTAACTCTTCTCTGTGAAGGTCTAATTGTACACTGCTTTCTGTAGAGATTACTGGAGAAAAATCAGGGAATTCACCAGAAAGTAGTTTAGTAATTAATAGTGTGTTACCACACTCTACAGCAATTTTTGCTTGATCTAAGAAGATAGTAGCTTCAGAATCTTCGGAACAGAGTTTAATGATTTCTTCAACAGCTTTAATAGGAATGATATAATCACCAGAAAAGCTTTTATCTAAAGAGATCTCGGCATCGGTCTTTGCTAATCGTTTCCCATCCGTACCTACTACAGTAACACTACCATTAGCAATGGTTAATAAAACTCCTGTAAGAACATAACGACTTTCTTCTCGAGAAACGGCGAAAGATGTGCGTTGTAACATTTCTCTGAGTTGTTCTGCAGGGAGAGTAAATCGTACAGAATTTTGGATATCGGGAAGCATAGGGAAGTCTTCTTTGCCCATGCTGAGTAGACGGAAGCAAGAAGATCCTGAGGTGATTTTTGCCATTTCTCCAGTAGTTGCAGAAATTTCAAGATTAGCCTCTGTTAGTTCCTTTACTAGTTGAAAAAATCTTTTAGAGGGAATGGAAATAGCGCCAGATTCATAGACTTTTGCCTGAGCTACGCATCGGGTGCTTACCGTAAGATCTGTAGCGGTAAAGACAAGCTCGTCGTTACATGTTTCGATAAGTACATGGGTGAGCACAGGGATAGGAGTATTTTGAGGAACAACGCTTTGGATTTTTTTTATAAGATTTCCTAACTCATTTCGGGATACGACGAACTTCATATTTTCCTACAACTGTAAGTCATTAAATTCAATCCTGCCCCTAAGAGAATAGGGGGTTCCTCAGGATCTTTTCGAGAAAGTTTCCTGGGATAAAGCAGGATATTACTATAAAGGGATTTTATGGTCTTCTAGATATTTCCTAGGATTTTTCTAATCTAGCTACTTGCTAAGTTCAAGAAAGAAAATTGGGTTTTTTGTTATACTTCTTCCCGACTCTCTAGGTTGAGAAATTGGGAAAAATTATGGCCAGTAAGGAAATTGTTTCTAACCGCAAAGCCTTACGTAATTATGAGGTTTTGGATACTTTAGAAGCTGGAGTTGTGCTTACCGGAACTGAGATAAAGTCCTTACGTGATCATGGTGGAAACCTTGGTGATGCCTATGTGGCTATTTCCAAGGGTGAGGCGTGGTTATTAAATGCCAGCATTGCTCCCTACCGTTTTGGTAATATCTATAATCATGAGGAACGAAGAAAACGCAAGCTTCTTCTTCATAGATATGAGATTCGAAAATTAGAGGGTAAAGTAGCTCAGAAGGGAGTAACGATTATTCCTCTAGGAATGTTTCTTTCTCGAGGGTATGTAAAAATTCGTCTTGGCTGCTGTCGTGGTAAGAAAGCTCACGATAAGCGACAAGCGATTATGGCTAGAGAGAAACAACGAGAAGTAGAATCTGCTATGAAGCGTTATCGTTGATGAATACTGTGATATGATTTTCTTTTGCCCAAGCCAAAGCTTCTGTTTTTGTAGAGAAGGTCATGAGTACTGTAGCCATGGCATCAGCAAACGCACAACTCGGATGAATAACAGTTGCAGATACAATAGGGTAATTGTGTAGTTCTAAGGGTTTCCCTGTATGGGGATCTAAGATGTGCGTATAGATTTTGCCATCTACAAACCATTGTTGATGGTAATTTCCGCTTGTGGCAGCTGCAGTATTTTTTAGTTCTATGATTTCGGATGTCGCTGAAGAAGCGATACGCCAGGGTCTTCCTGAGGGATGGCACCCTGAAATTTTAATTTCTCCTCCCCATTCTACATAACTATTAAAACAAAAGCTCTGGCAAGTTTCTAATAAACAATCGACAGCAAATCCTTTTACCGCACCACAAAGATCAAGTTGTAGATCAGAGTGTTTTTTAGTAAGTATTTGGTTGTCTATATCAAGATCAATATATTTCCATCCCGAATGTTCGTAATAAGATTTCCATACTTGTTCATTGGGGATCGAATGTTGTTTAAGATGTAATAGCCAAAGAGTTTTTAACGGTCCTAAAGTAGGATCAAATCTCCCACCAGATATGCGGTAAAAGTTGTCTACCATTTCTAAGAAATTACATAATTTTTTAGATAAAGGAATGGCTACTCCTGCAGGTGTGCGATTAATTTTCGAAAGTTCCGATTCTCTATTCCAGTTATTGTAAACAGTATCAATAACATGAAAGACTGCATTGATTTCTTTTTTTAGCTGTTCGGTTTCTTGATATGATAAATGCTTTCCTATGACAATACGATAGGGCATTGTCATTGTTTCTCCTTCCAAAGTCGTAAGCTTTGGGTTGCTGCATCCATTAAGAATCGAGGAGAAAAGAATTAGAAAGAGGACTTTTTGTAACTTTCCCATGTATTTTTCATCAACATTGCGACTGTCATAGGTCCCACACCTCCAGGTACCGGAGAAATAGCTTTGCATTTGGCAACAATATTATTGAAGTCTACATCGCCAACTAATGTGTACCCTTTCTCGTTATTTGCTGTCACTCGTGATGTGCCTACATCAACAACAACAGTTTGAGGAGACACCATATTTTCTTTAATAAATAAAGGTACACCTACAGCTGCAATAATAATATCCGCTGTTTTTAGAATCTCAATAAGGTTTTGTGATTGGCTATGAAGTAAGGTTACTGTAGCGTTTGTTGAAGGATTTTTTTGCATTAACATAGCAGCTAAAGGCTTACCAACAATATTACTTCTTCCAACAACAGCAACGTGACGTCCAAGAAGAGGAATCTCATAGTAATTCAGTAATTCAATAATGCCCGCAGGTGTGCACGGATTGAATCCTCCTAACTGCCCCAATAGAAGTTTTCCCATATTAATAGGATGAAGACCATCCACATCTTTTTCGGGAGCAATAGCTTGAATCACAACATTTGCATCTAAATGTTTGGGCAAGGGAATTTGTACTAAGATACCATGAATAGTAGGATCATTATTTAATCTGTTAATAAGCTTAAGAATGTCGGTAAGAGTAGCATCAGAAGGTAATCTATGAGCTTTGGATATCATACCCAGATCTGTAGCTTTTTTTATCTTCATTCCAACATAAACTTCGGATGCTGGATCATTACCGATCAACACTACTGCAAGACCGGGAGGTGTTGTGCTGTCAGAGATTTCCTTTTTGATTGTTTCTAAGACCCGCTCGGCAACGGGTGAACCTTTTAGTAACATGAGCGACTCCTTAAGAAGCCTCTCATGTTACGGATTCCTTGAGTTATTATACAAGGGAGTAGGTAAATTATTCCGCTATAGATGAAATCGATAGTAAAAGCGTGTTTTGCATCTAATAGTAAGGAATGCAGACTCCAATTAATTTTATGATTAAAAAAGGCAAGGGTTGGGTAGGAGAAATAAGAAAATACTAAAACAAATATAGAATTAATAAGGGGTATCGATAACCACCTATCATTAAGAAAGATTTTATGCATTTTATGGAGAAGAGCTGAGGTAGTGATATATAGAAATGTATGAATTCCAAATAGATATGAAGATCCAATATCACAAAATAGGCCAAGAATTAAGGCGTGAATTAGTATTTCTTCTTTGGGTAATCTATAAAAATTAGCTACTAGATAGGGAGCAAAGAAAATTGGGCATAGGTCAGGATAGTATTGAGGACAGATAAAGAAACTCAATACAGAGAGAGAAAGACATTGAAAAGATACTAACCGGTCCATGAGGGGATACAAGGTGGGTTCACTAAAGTTCATAGCAAGATTCAAGATTGTTTTCTCTTATTTTCTTAATATTGTCTTTATTTTTCTTATTTATTCTTCCAAACATTCTGTTAGTTAGAAATTTCTATTAATTTAAATTAATTGCTTTGTTTAATTAATTAATTTTTAACTAAAATTAATTTATAGGTTTGATTAGAAAATTTTTATTTCTATGAGCGGGACAAAAAAGAAAAGAAATAGACGAGATTTGTCTCGGGTAATTCAGAAGAAGACAGAGCAGCTTTTGAATAAACCTAAAAAATTAAAAGGAAAGAAGTCTAAGTTTCTTATTTCCAAAGATCAAAAACAACTTCGCCATCGTGCTGAGAAGTATGACAATTTAGTACGCTCCCTATTAGATAGGAAAACTCATGATTCTAATCATGTTTTAATTTTTAACTATCAGGATGGTTTCGTTTTTACCGATATTAATAATTTTGGAAAGTATTCTGTAAAGCTATAAGTATGAACTTAAAAAGCTAATAAAAACTTGCAGAACGGGACAAACCCGTAATAAGGCTGAGGTTAGCCTGGGCTAATTTTTGCGCTCCAGAAGCTGCTGCAATATTGAGATCTCCACAATCTCAATATTGCCGGACAGTTTGGTACGAGTACCTCATCTGGAACGACGGCGGCGCACTTTCTTGCGCCTACCGGCTCTCTTCCCTCCTCCCTTATTTTTAGGTTTTTTCGCAAGGTGCCGCCACCTTGCGTTTTTTTTTGTCTTTTTCTCTTTTAATTGTTTCTTAAGTTCTTTTTTTTGAATTAATTATTTTTTATTTTAAAATTAAAACATAACTAATGAGTATTTTTTAAAAACTCTGAGAATAAATTATGTCAATTTCTGGAAATAGTAATATTTCTCCTTCAGGACCTGATAAATGGGACCCCGCAATTATGGGGAAACAACCGGAGTCATTATCGGGTCCTAAAGAGTCCGTATTTTCTGAAACAAAGGAGACCTCTTCTAGAAAGCAGGAGGCTATGATTCAGTCTGGAGCCAGTGCGAATTATGAGACTGATCTCCAGATTAATGAGGGAAAATATCGAAAGACTCAGGAAAAAGCCTCGTCCTCTCCTAAATCAAAATTGCGCGGTGCCTTTTCCAAAGTTCGAGCTAGTGTTCAGGGATTTTTATCGGGATTTGGTACAAGGGCTTCTAGAATTTCTGCTCGTAAGGCAGAGGCTGATGGAGAAGGAAGATCTCTGTTGCCCAGCGATATGGAAATGGTCAGTAAGAAGGGGAACCGTATTTCTCCAGAAATGCAGGGATTTTATTTAGATGCATCTGGGATTAGCGACACCTCTTCTGACGTTTCTATGCTTTCTCTAGAGTCGTTGCGATCCACGTCCTTAGCCTCATTATCGATATCAAGGGAGGAGATCAGTGCTGCAGAAACTTCTTCAATAGCTTCATTTCAGACGGCTAGAGCGTCGATAACAGAGTCTACAGTGACTGCCTGGACAGTGAATCGCCTAGGTGGAGAAATGATTAGCACAATCTTAGATCCAAATATAGAGACCTCTTCTTTATTGCGCAGAGCTTCTCTTGTTGGTAATGAGGGTATGATAGATGTATCGGATTTAGAAAATCGCAGTCTTAGCACAGATATGCGTGCAGAAAACACCTCAAAAAATACAAAAATTATTGATTCAGGTCGTGATGCTGGCAAAGTTGAGAATGTGGATTTAAAGGGATCGGGGATTTTAGAAACCTCCGCGAAAGAAGCTGAAAAGAAAGAAAGTCGAGAAGATCTTTTAAAAGACCAGCTTGCTATAGCAAAAATGATGGCAAGTTTACTATCTTCCGGGGCTTCTGCGTCTGTTTACGTGCCTTTAGGAGCTACATGGTCAGGGGGAAGTACAAGCTTTCCTCCTCCAAAATTTTCTGGGACAGTAACGCAAAGTTATAATGATAAACCGGAGCATTCTCCTATGGGAATCTCTAGTAATCAAGGACATACGGATTTTTCATCTATAGATAAATCGGGAAATATGGTAAAAAGTTTTCCGTTATTTGCAGATCATAGTGAAAAACCCTACCGTTTCCCTACCGACCCCTCTTCTAATGATACCATTCCGGATTTAAGTCGCGAGGGGAATGTAAGTTTTTCTGTTCTTTCAGATAATGACCCGGTATTTTCACCAGTTCCTGAAGAAAACCCTGAACCGAAATACGATGCTTCTGCAGGATCAACGGGATTTGATACGGTAAGTTCAGCATATTTATTTTCCTCTCATCAGGGAATATCTTTGCTAGCACCACTGCCGCGTTCTTTATCTGAATATAAACATGAAGTAGAGAAGCGAAAAGGCCCTGGAGCACCGCCAGATCCTTTAATTTATCAATATCGTAACGTGGCTATAGACCCGCCATTGATTTTTAGACCTCCACAACCATTTGCTTCCTCATCGCGTCTTGGGGTGCAAGGGAAGCCGGAGGCTGCTTCTGTGCATGATGACGGAGGAGGATCTGGAGGAGGATTTTCAGGACAAAACCGGGATCGAGATAACAGGCGTTTTTCTGATAAAGATGAAAAAGGCAAATCTATGGAATTAGATTAGGGAGATTCAAGTGCGTATAATACCTTTTGATCCTTACGGAGCATTTCTTCTTCAAGGAGTAAGTAAAGATCCACACAGCAATATGCCATTAACTCAGAAGATCTCTGATGAAATAGCTAAAAATGAAGCTATGCGTTTGGCTTTATTAGCTATTGCTGATCAAGAGAAAGACGAAAGACAGAGAAGACATCGTTTTAAAATTCTCAACCGTAAACAGGCAAAAGTTCTTCTATCCCAATTGCGTAACGTAGATTTAGATTTTAGAAGTTTGAAAAATGCGGGCTTTAAAGAAGATGAAGATAGCCAAGAAGATCGTGAATCTCAAAAATACGAGAAGAGTTTCAATATAGCTAAAAGTAAAAAACCGGTAAAAATAGGGGCGTCTGCAGCTCAGGCTATTGCTAATGCCGCAGAAGCTTGGGTTATTGCTCGCAATAGGGGCGTCTTGGATATGGCCTCTCTATTGTTTTGGAGTAAAGATGATGAATGTTAGGCAGCACGTTTTTCTTTAGGCAGTTGAATGACTTTTTGATCCTCATCACTAATCGGGTAAGAAAGAGCACTTTGTTTCTCTAGATCTTCCCAGATTCTATTCAATTTTTTCACTTGTTTGTTTGTAAGATTATCTAGGATAAGCATGTCTTCGGAATTTATACAAAATCCGGCTTCTGACCAATTTACAGATCCCGCAATCAGAATTTTTTGATCCACAATCGCAAATTTATGATGTAGACGATAAGGAGTTGTTTTCGTGTGTAGTGTCAGACTGGAATCTTTTAAAGCTTGAATCTGCTTGATTGATAATGTCTTAAAATCTTTATCAATCAAAATTTTCACGTCTACACCGCGTTTTTTAGCCTCATTAAGCTCACGAAATACGGGAGGATAGGTTAGGGCAAACATGGCTAATTGGATGGTTTTTTTTGCAGTCCTTAGTGTTTGTAAAACTGCTGACAATGCTTTTCCCTGATCGCCTGGTAGAGAGAAGTATTGTACATTTTGACCATCGACAACACAATTTCCGCAGGACTCATCCTTAATATATTGACAAAGTTCCTTACTTTTTAAACCAATGATTAAATTGCTATCTTGAAGAAAGGAAACATGTGTATAGTTTGCCGATCCTAGCCAAACTTGCTTGTCGTCTATGGCTAGGGCTTTTTGATGCATTAGCTTTCTTCCTTCAGAAGGATGTTCAACTAATGTTACATGGTTGTTTTTAGGGAATTCTTGAATTTTTGCCATTTTTTCATAATGAATGGTGACATTGCGTTCTGCATTAGCTTGATTGGCAAGGCTTGTAAAAATCTCAGGAGCGGTCAGATGATAAATACGAAGAAATATACTTTTTTCTGCAGAATCTATGGCGTCGCAGATTACCTTAAGAGAATCATCACCACACTGTTTGGAATAAATCACAGGCTCTTGCGAAGCTGTAAAAGTTTGAAATGTATCGGGAGTTTGAGATTTCGTAAGAACACCAAAGAATAATAGTGATCCTACAATTAAAATGATTTTTAATTTCGAGTTTATTTTCTTTTTCATAGCTTTAGTTGGATTTAGTATTTCTCTTTTAAAAATTAGTAATAAGAGTTTTGTTATAAAAAAGTCATTATTTTTAAAGAAAACTTAATGCGTCAGCTAGAATAACTTAGATTAATATTTAGGGAAATACTCATTCCATCGATAGGAAACTTTTTGGATAGTTTCCTTGTCAGCTTCGACTTCTTTAGGATAGTCAGGCTTCATTAGGGAATTAAGGATGATAGGAAAAGTGTATTGAGGTCTGTGATTAATGACCTTATTGAAACGTATGTGCAAATCTGTTGCAGGAGCAGCACGTGTGAATGTTTTCCATAGGAAACTTTTTGGACTCGCTAATGTCTCTTGAAGATTTTCTGTAAGGACAATGAATGGCCACGAACGCAAATCAGTATGATCTAATAACGTATCGATATTTAATTGTTGCAGTGTAGTCTGAAGAACGAGACAACCGGGGCAAAAACTTCCTATATCGGTGATATTAGGGATGAGTTTTCCCCGATATTTATAGGAAAGATCACGAATTATTGGGCCTATACCCATGAAAATAGCTTTAGAACCTTTATTTAATTTAGGTCCTGTATAATCTAGAGTATCATTTGATGTTTCTGAGAAGATAAGTAGATCACGTTCGGGAATAATACGTGATAATATTGTTTCTAGAAGTTTAGGAAAGTTATCTAGATCGACATAGTGATCTGTTACCATTAGGAATTTTGTTAATGATAATTGTCCTTCTCCAAGAATTCTTAAAGATGTTGCTAAAGATTCTTTCCAGTATCTCTCTTTAACAACAGCAGCTGTTAGTGCATGAAATCCTGCTTCGCCATAGCTCTTTAATTGACGTACTCCTGGCATGACCATAGGAAATAGAGGTGAGAGGTATTCTTGAAGCTTATTCCCTAAGTAGAAATCTTCTTGATAGGGTTTACCTACAATTGTGGCAGGATAGATAGCATCTTTCTGGTGATAGATCTTTCTACATTTAAAAATTGGGAAGTCATGCTGAAGGCTATAGTAGCCAAAATGATCTCCGAAAGGTCCTTCAGGTTTCCGTATATTGCAAACTCCCTCTCCGATAAGGATAAATTCAGAATCGTAGATTAGAGGGTGTGGTGTATCAGGATCGTTTTTATAACGTAATTTAGATCCTTGTAAAAATGTACAAAAGAGAAGTTCTGAGATGTTTTCAGGTAGGGGAGCTATTGCAGAGAGTATCAAGAAAGGGTTTCCTGATAAAAACACTGTAACCGGAAGATTTTTATTATTCTCTTCCGCCTCATCGAAATGCATCCCACCTCCTTTTTGGATTTGGAAATGCAAACCTAAGGTATCGCTATCAAACCTTTGCATGCGATACATCCCTAAATTAGGAATTCCAGAACTAGGAGATTCTGTATAAACCAAAGGAAGTGTGAGAAAAGCACCACCATCTTCTGGCCAGCTTGTCAGCATAGGCAACTGATGTAAATCTACAGAAGCCATTTTTTTATGGGGAAACTTTGAGAAGCGAACTTTACGTAATCCTAAAGATAAGCCTCTAAGTAACAAATTACGACTTTTCCATAATTGAGATATCTTAGGAGGAGAAGATAATAAACGAATAGCCTGAGGTATTAAATCTTTAGGGACTCTAGAAAAGATTTGATCCACACGTTTATGCGTGCCAAATAGATTTGTAATAACGGGAAATGAGGTCCCTCGAACATTATGAAATAAGAGAGCGGGACCTTGATTTTCAATAACCCTACGATGAATCTCAGGAAGCTCCAAATAAGGATCTACAGGAGCAAAAACATCAATAAGGTCATTTTGGGATCGCAAAAGGGAAACAAGACGTCTTAAGGAAGACATGGCTATTCCCCTTTGTTATAAAGATTATAAACCTTTGCTTTTAGCTCTTGCTATTACTTTTTCTAAGCCAAGCTTATCGATAAGCCGTAGGGCGGAAGCAGAAATTTTAAGTTTAAGAAACTTATTTTCTTCTGTAGACCACAGTCTCTTGGTAACCATATTAGGGAAGAAACGACGTGGGGTTTTCCCTGTAACTTTTAAACCAATTCCTTTTTTCTTTTTTGCAATACCCCGGATGGTGTAGCTATTGCCACGGCGAGGTCTTTTCCCAGTAAGTGGACACTTTCTTGACATGATTTCCCTACATTAACTTCGTCGTTATCGCAAGAATAAGACATATATAATTGAAAAGAACCTATGTTAGACATTTTCTGATATATCTGAAAGATTTTTTCTTCAAAAAATTTTAATTATAGCTACTTAAAAAGAAATTTTTTCTTGATTTTACTTAGAATAGTAAGATCTAGATCTTAAAGATGGGAAAAGATATCCGCTATATTTGCGTTGAATGCATCGTGAGATAGAATTTCTTCTACGGAGGGTTTCACCCTATATACCCAATTATTTTTCGATAGGGTACCCGGCATGTTTATGCGTTCATATTTTAGATTATTGGATACTAAATCAGGACAAAGAGCAAGATAGTCATTAATTAAGTTAATATGAAAAATAGACGATGTTTTATGAGATAATGTAAGAATATGTTTTTGATCTTCTTCTGATAGGACTGGTGTGAAAAACATTCCTAGAAATTTCGCAAATTTTTGAGCTTCTTTTGGGGCATGACGCCACCATAGGGCTAGCGTATCAGAGTCGTGAGTCGATAAGGAAGTTACTGAAAGAGGAGAGTAGTTCTCTAAGGAAATAAAATTTCCGTCTCCCTCCCAGTTGCGCTCCCACCGAGGAATTCTTGTTCCACATATCCCTAATTTTAATAATGTTTGTTTTACATCTGTGGGGATACTTCCCAGGTCTTCTCCTATCGGAAGCATACGAGATGCGCGTAAGATCTGTGTAAGCATCTGAGTTCCCTGGCTAATATATTCTTCTGGATCTTCCGGTTGGAATTTTCCATTTCCTGAAGTATCCCAGACCCATAAGCGAAAGAATCCTACGATATGATCTAGTCTATATAGAGAATAAAAATTTTCTGCATAACGAAGACGAGCTTTCCACCAGGTATAATTATCTTGAGCAAGATTATGTATATTATAGATAGGAAGGTGCCAGTTCTGTCCCTCAGCATTGTAAATATCTGGAGGGGCTCCAGCAGATCCTGAAGAGGAAAAAAACTGTCTATAATACCAAACATCACAGCTATCCTTACTAATAAGAATAGGAAGATCTCCTTTAAGGAAAATTTGATTGTCATCTGCAAAAGCCTTTACTTGAGACATTTGTTGAAAGCAGAGATATTGTAGATAAGCAAAGAAGTCACATTCCTTTTCGAATTCCTTTTCGAATTTTGTGAAATTTTTAGTATCTGTATATACTTTAGGCCAATTATTTATAGGAGCTCCCTTTAGGTGATACTTAATCGCGCGAAATACTGTATAGGGGCGCAACCAATATTTTTCCTTTTCACAAAAAATCTGAAAATCTTCGTCTTTTAATGCTCCAATTTGAACTGCGTACTGATAGTAGTCGCGGAGAAATTCCCATTTAGCAGCTTTGACTTGTGGATAATGTACATAGGGAAGTTTAGAAAGCTGCTGCATAGTTCTTAGCTTGGCATTAGCATAGGCAACTGATTGAGCGTGGGGAAGACTTGCTAAGGAGAGATAAAGAGGATTAAGAGCTACTGAAGATATACTATTGTACGGGCTACTATCTTCACCGCTATCGTTAATGGGAAGAATTTGTATAATTTGAAATCCATGTTTTCGACACCAAGAGATCATAGGAATAAGATCTAGAAACTCTCCGATACCACAGCTATTTTGTGTATGTAGGGAAAATAAGGGAACGCAGACCCCTTGTTTAGGGATAGTTCCCAGAGTTTTCCAGCTTTGCTTAGCTGGGGAATTTTGGATATAGCGTAGAGCTTTAGAAAATGGAGTCATAAATCATACGAACCTAAAACCTGCATGTTTAGACAAATTTGTAGTTGTCAGTAGTTATAAATGATACATACCTAAGACATGTAGATCAGGAAGATTCCCAGTTTCTAATGCAGCGATCCAAATTTTTGCATGCATGGAAAATAGAGTTAGATAGTGGAAAAGCTTATCTCCATTTAGATAATTCATATTTAAAACATCAGATAGGTAAAGCTGTTGTGAGATTTCTCCATAACCAAGAATTCCTTTGATATTTGATTGAGGAGAAGCATTTACAGAAAGAGCAGCTTTAAAGATCCGTTCACGGAATACGTTTTCAGGAAGCATTCCAAGAATTGTTCCTAAAGCAATATCACCAGAATTTCCATCCTCTTCAAGTTGTACTGGAACTTGAGTATCGCTGAAACGAATCAAACATGCTTGGTTCTTATCAGGAACTAAAGAAGTATTTAATTTTGTTCCTAAGGATTCTAGAAGTTGTTCGAACTGATTTTGCATGGTAATCCGTAAAAATTAAGACCAAGGATAAGGTTTGGGGAAGTCTGTGGCTTTTGGGTAATCTTCATTATTAATATTCACTGCATCCAAAGCATTAGCCAGCATCGTGCCTAATTGCTGACGTTTTTCTGCTGAAGCAAATAATCTTGGAGAAGTTCCTCTTAAGGCAACGAAGAAGAGATTTAGCATGCCTGTAATAGCTTCTCTATCATCACCAACGAGATCTCGAACCCCACGTTCCATTTTTGAGGGTGTGGGGAATTTATCATTAATTAACTTAAAGAAAGTATCTGCTACTTTCTCAAATTTAAGATCAGGCACTGATATCCCATCAGCTTTTAAAGATGCAGTAAGTGTGGGTAGTTTCGTTTGAAAGAAATCATAACCAGTAAGCACGGATTGAAGATTACGGGTTTCCGTCATCATTACTTGTAATTTTGGAGGTGGAACCGAAGATCCTTCAGATTTTAAATCTGCAGCCATACCTTTAAGAATGAAAGAGGAAACGGTCCCCATTTCTTCGAAGCTATAACGTGATTGAAGAGTTGTTAATAATTGTTCACAGGAATGAAAATCAGAAGTTACCTGAAGATAGAGAGCTCGCAATCCTGGGGCGGAAGTATTTAATAGAGACGCATATTCTTGGGAGGCAAACAAAATATTTTTACCGCCGACAACAGCTTGTTTATTTTGTTGCGTGTGGTTTTGTTGTGCTTTAATTAAAGTGTCTTTTAAAGCACCTTTAGAAGCAGGCGTTGTTTGGACTAAGTAATCTAGAGCAATGCTTTGAAGTGCGGGATCAGAAAATTTAGATTTAACAAGATCTAAAACATCTTCTTCGGAGGAATCATCATGCAGAGAATCTCGAATGCTGCGTAAATCTTGACCTGAAATTTCCGCATTACTTTCGGTATATTTATCAGCAAGATCTGCGTCGGATTTATCTCCAGTGCCTTCGGATTTTTTCTCTGTCTGAGCAGCGCCTTTTCTTCTAGATTCTAGAGTCTGGAATTTTTCTTCTTTCTTTTTAGTCCGTGTCGCTGCCTGAGGATTTGATACATCCTGAGAATCCTTAATCATGCTGATGTCGGATTGCTCTTGGCCAGCCACAACTTCTCGGGCATCAGCTTGCGCTGCTGCAGCTTGCATTTTTGCAACGTCAACACCTTGTGAACCGCCTAAGCCACCAGCTCCTCCAGATGCAGCCATATACCCTCTTTAAGAATCGAAAGATACTTATTAGAAAATTTGAATTCTTCCTAATGGCTGGATACGAATCTCAGGGAGAATCTCTTGATATGAAATCACAGCAATATCGGGGAATTCTGTTTCTATTAATTTCCTTACATATCGTCTTACGTCAATTGCTGTCAACAGCACAGGGGGTTGACCTCCGGGAGGTGTTGGTGTAATCGTATTTCTCATAGATTTTAAGATGAGGTTTACGGAATCGGGATCTAAAGCAAGATAAGATCCTGCAGAGGTTTGCTTAATCGCTCCACGAATCATCTCTTCAATTTCTGGATCTAATAAATAAACAGAAATAGCGGACTGGCCCTGAGAAAATTTAAAGCTAATATAGAGTTTAAGAGAAGAACGTACGTATTCAGTAAGTAATACAGTATCTTTTTCTGTTTGTGCCCATTCACTCAATGATTCTAAAATTGTACGCAAATCTTTAATAGATATTTGTTCTTGGACTAAACGTTTGAAAATCTCAGTAAGCTTTTGTAGAGGAATAAGTCGAGTAACTTCTTTAACAAGATCAGGAAACGAACGTTCCATAAATTCAATCATAGAACGCACTTCTTGAATTCCCAAGAACTCTTGAGAACTTCTATGGAAGAAGTACGAAAGATGGAGAATAATTACCTCTAAAGGCGTCCAGTATTTAATCGCTGCTTTTTCTAAAATAGCTTTAGCATCTTCACTAACCCAAGCAGAAGGTAGGCCTGCAGCATTTTTATAAGTTAAGAAAGGAAGATTATATCTCTTGAGATTCTCTTCTACTTCATTAGTTAACACGTGATTTGGGGGAACCTTTCCTCGAACATAGGGAACTTCATTAAGAAGGATCATATAGTCGTATCCTTCTAGAGAAGGAGAATCCGTACGTACGTGAATTCCTGGATAACGAATACCTATATCTTGATAGAGAGCCTGACGCATTTTAGGAATCATATCGTCGATAAAGCTTTGCCCTGATTTTGTTCTATTTTGAATTAATTTAGATAGATCTTTACCTAACTCTAAAATTACCGGTAGGGTTAGTGCATAATCGTCTGGATTGTCACCAGCTGTTGCTGCTCCGTCAGCAGCAGCTCCTACTGTTGTTGATGCTCCCGATGCTCCTTTTTTAGTGGTATTGTTTTTCTTGGCAAGAAGAATAACGCCAAGAAGACCAAAGATAAAAGATAGAATCGAGAAGGACCAAAGCGGGAATCCTTTGAAGAATCCCACACCTAAAGTTGCTGCAGAAGCTAAAAGCAATGCTCTAGGTTCCTTAACTAACTGAGAAGAAATCTCTTTACCTAAATTCGTGTTTTTATCGCTAGAAACACGAGTAGTCACAATACCAGCAGTTAAGGAGATAAGTAGTGAAGGAATCTGAGAGACTAAACCATCACCAATAGATAAAAGGGTGTAAACGTGTGCAGCTTGAGCGAGATCCATTCCGTGCATAGCTACGCCAATAGTCAAACCGCCAACGATATTAATTAAGGAGATAACGATACCTGCGATAACGTCTCCTTTAATGAACTTCATAGCACCATCCATGGCTCCATAAAGCTCACTTTCCTTCTGAATCATTCCTCGTTTATCACGAGCTTGTTGTGCATCAATCATTCCTGCTCGCAAATCCGCGTCAATAGCCATCTGCTTACCAGGCATAGCGTCTAATCGGAATCTCGCAGCAACCTCGGCAACACGCTCAGCACCTTTAGTAACAACGATAAACTGAATAATTGTAATGATTAAGAAGATAATAAATCCAACAACGTAGTTCCCTCCAACGACAAAGTCTCCGAAAGCTTGAATGACGTGACCCGCATAAGCTTTAAGAAGAATTTGTCTCGACGAAGAAATATTAATTCCCAAACGAAACATCGTTGTAATTAAGAGTAGAGATGGGAAAACTGATAACTGCAACGCGCTAGGAATATATAAAGCCACCATCAATAAGAAGACAGAAACCGCTAAGTTGATAGTGATCATCAGGTCGACAATAGTCGGAGGTAGGGGCAAGATGATCATTAAAACAACGCCAATCATCCATAGAGCAAGGATGAGGTCGCTGGATTTATTGATCATGTTTAGGGCAGCTTCTCCCCCAAAGGTTCTACTAACAAAATTGAGTAGCTTGTTCATTATAGATTATCGGGTTGGTTAATATTTTTATTGTTAGGATTTTGTGCATTAAGAGAAGTGATGTAGAGAAGGATTTCTCCAATAGCTTCATACGTCGACTCTGGAATAAACTTCAACTCTTTTCCTTCATCCCAAAGCTGATGCGCCAAAGGCACATTCCTCATGATAGGAATACCATATTTTTCAGCTTCTGTGATGATTCTTTTTGCACGTAAATTAATTCCCATAGCAATAATCCATGGAGCTTTATATTTTTCCGGCATATAACCGATAGCTACAGCTATGTCCTTAGGATTAGAGACTACCGCACTCGCATGCTTAATTTGAGAAGAGGTATCTTCATAAGCGATTTCTTGAGCAATTTGACGACGGCGTCCCTTGATCTCCGGATTACCTTCTGTATCCTTAAATTCCTGTTTAACCTCAAACTTTTCCATTTTTAGTTCTTTAGCAAAGTTCTTTCTTTGATACACTAAGTCAAGAACGGCAACGACTAAGAAAAAAATACCAATTGATGTGACCGCTTTATAAAGTATCTGTTTAAAGATGACGGCAATAACAATTGGAGAGACTCCTGCAGTTTCTATAATCAACGGCACACGGTTTTTTAGTGTAACGTACAGAATTAAGGCGGCACCAAAAATTTTTAAAATAGACTTTAGTAATTCGATTAAAGTCTTTACTTTAAATTTTTGTTTTAAATTTTCAATAGGATTGAACTTTTTTAAGTCGGGTTTGAAAACCTCGGTAGAAAAAGTTGGGCCTACAACAAGAAATCCAACAAGAATACCAACAAAGCCTACTGCTCCAAGTAATGGAAGAGAAGTCGTAAGAATTAAAGTTAAGCAGCTATGTAAATAGTATAACGTGACTCTAGGATCGTGATTTGTAGGAGCTTCCTTAAAAATAGAAACTAAAAAACTACCAAGATGTTTTGCGAAAAATGACGATAAATAAAATGTTGTGAACATCGAAACGATAAAAGTCACCGCGGAAGGAAAATCCTGAGATTTTGCTACCTGGCCTTTTTTTCTAGCGTCTCTAAGACGCTTCGGGGTCGCCTTTTCTGTTTTTTCACCCATCGCTTGGCCAAATTTAAATAAAGAGCATTAAATAGGAATAATCTGGAAATTACCTTATAAGCGTGTTTTTAACAAGAGAGAAGCCTAGGGGATTGAATCTTAATCATTATAAATTTGCATTTCCTTGATAAGAGTTTTTTAGATTTTTTTAGAAAGATCTAATAATAAGTTGTTAAGAAAATATTGGTCGGTAAACCTCAAATCCTTTATTGTCTTTAGTGATCACACTAAAGGTGCTAGGTTCGAAATATTAAAGAGCCTAGTGCAAACTCCCACAGGCGTAGGATCAACGATCCTAATGTTTGTGGGAATTCTTCCCTACTGAAAGGTGAACATTAAACAAAAGATGACATATGGGGCATACAGAGTGTGGGATCGTAGGACTTCCTAATGTAGGTAAGTCAGGGCTATTTAATGCCCTTACTGGAGCACAAGTAGCTTCTTATAACTATCCCTTTTGTACAATTGATCCAAATATCGGTATTGTTCCGGTTATCGATAATCGTCTAGATATTTTGGCTAAGATGAGCCAAAGTCAGAAGATTATTTATGCTGATATGAAATTTGTTGATATCGCAGGTTTAGTAAAAGGAGCCGCAGACGGTGCCGGATTAGGAAATAGATTTCTTTCTCATATTCGCGAGACTCATGCTATAGCTCATGTTGTTCGTTGTTTTGATAATGATGACGTTACCCATGTATCTGGAAAGATAGATCCTAGTGACGATATTTCAGTCATAAATTTAGAGTTAATTTTCTCTGATTTCTCTTCAGCAACAAGTATTCGTAGTAAATTAGAAAAGCAAGCCAAGGGTAAAAAAGACCTCGGGATTGTCTTACCTTTATTAGATAGGGTGATTAAGCATTTAGAAAGCGGTCAGCCTGTACGTACTTTAGATTTGTCTTATGAAGAGGAGGTACAGTTAAAGCCTTATCCATTTTTAACAGCGAAGCCTATGTTATATATAGCCAATATAGGAGAGGATTCTATAGCAACTATGCATAATGATTATGTTGCTGTTGTTCAAGAGATTGCTAAGAAGGAAAATGCTCAAGTAGTTCCAATTTGTGTCCAATTGGAGGAAGAAGTGATCTCTTTGCCCACGGAAGAGCGTCAGGATTTTTTAAATAGTTTAGGTCTTGAGGAATCGGGCTTGAATCGACTAGTGCGTGCTTCCTACCAAACACTTGGATTGATTTCGTACTTTACAACCGGACCGCAAGAAACTCGAGCTTGGACTATTCCTATAGGATCTTCGGCTTCAGAAGCCGCAGGGCAGATTCATACAGATATTCAAAAAGGATTCATTCGTGCAGAGGTTGTTACTCTTGAAGATATGATAACGTATGACGGTCGTACAGGAGTTCGTGAAGCTGGTAAATTACGCGCAGAAGGTAGAGATTATATCGTTCAAGACGGCGACATTATGCTTTTCTTACATAATTAGTATTAAAAAATATTTTCGCATCAATCATGTCTTTATGAATAGCTGTTGATAAATCTTCTCTAGAAGGAAATTTTTTTTCTTTCCGAAGGAATTTCTTAGGAGTTACAGAAACTGTCTCGCCATATAAGTTCCCAGAAAAATTAAATAGATGGGCTTCTAAGCATAGGAAATCCCTACCTACTGTAGGAGCTTCTCCAAGATTCATAATTCCTTGATATGAGGTAGTACAATGTTCTATTTCACATGCATATACTCCGTAAGGCAGCAAGCACTGCTCTTGAGGAAGGTTAATAGTGGCAACTCCTAATTTTGTTCCCAAACCATAACCTCTTTCGATTTTTCCTATATATTTATAGGAATATCCTAAATGCCGGTTCGCATTATCTAGATCGCCTTCTGTTAAAAATTGGCGAATTTTTTTACTAGAAACTATCTCATTATCAATTTTATATGGAGGTATCTCGATAATTTCGATTCCTAAAGATTTTGTCAGAGGTTGCAATGTTGTGGCATTTCCTTGTCCTCCCTTGCCCAATCTAGAATCATATCCTAATATTAAACGTTTACATCTTAAGGTCTGATGTAGGGAAAGTATGAAATTTTCAGCAGATTGATTAGCAAAATCCTTCGTAAAAGGAAGAATATATAAATAATCTATAGAGAAATCTTGTAAAAGGAGGAACCTTTCTTTTGTACTTGTAATTAGCTTAGGATTGAGTGGTTGTAAAATCGCTTGAGGATGTAAATCGAAGGTAATTATTCCCGATGTCCCAGGGAAAGAAGATAGGGCAGTAAGCAGCTGTTTATGACCTAAATGACAACCATCAAAAAAACCTATAGTTATAGAATCCACAGAATGGGGGATCGATATTAAACTATAGAATGTTTCCATTGAAGTCTCTTAGGTAAGGAGATATGTCAAATTCAGGACAGTCTAAAAGACAACCGTCAATACATTGATCTATAGAAAAACTTCCACTACGTAAACGTCTGAGTTCTTCCAAATAAGCTCCACAGCCTAACATGTTTCCTAGTTCATGAGCAATACTACGAATATAAGTTCCTTTACTACACTGCACAGAAAAATGTAATAAGGGATATTCGTATTTTGTAATTTGTAGACTTACCTGAACTGTAGATTGGCGACGCTCTATTGATAACCCTTGTCGGGCGTATTCATAGAGTTTTTTCCCATTGATCTTTTTTGCAGAAAACATTGGAGGGATTTGTTGGATTTCTCCCTGAAAATATTGCGAAGCTTCGATTATTTGTTCATAGGTTGGCACCTTTTTTGACCTACCAACAATTTTACCATCGCAATCATAAGAATCCGTAGTTGTGCCTAGATGGGCAACTGCAGCATATTCTTTATCTTCAAATAACAAAACATCAGAAAGTCGTGTAAATTTACGACCTATTAACATGACCATCACGCCTGTAGCAAAAGGATCGAGAGTCCCCGCATGACCAATTTTTTTTACTCCGATTGATTTTGTTAAAGTGCGAATGAGACTAAATGAAGTTCTTCCTTGAGGCTTATCTACTAGAAGGATACCTTCTTTAAGTTCTGTAGCAAGTTCCATAATGATGTCGTCAATGTTAGATGATCTTTCTAGGCAGATAATATTAATTCTTATCTTGTTCTCGTATTTTCCAGAGCAAGTTTTCTATATGATCTTGTGGAGAAAAAATATCTTCGAGATAAAAATGTATCTCAGGAAAATACTTAAGTACAACGCCTTTAGAAGCTTTATAACCAATATATCCTGCTGATGCTTTTAACGCTTCCAAAGTTTCTGCTGATGTATTTTCGTGAGGCATAATTGAAACATAGACACGAGCTGCATGTAAGTCTTTAGATAAACACACCCTAGTAACTGTAATCCAACG
Organism: Chlamydia poikilotherma; assembly: GCF_900239975.1. Lineage (NCBI taxonomy): Bacteria > Pseudomonadati > Chlamydiota > Chlamydiia > Chlamydiales > Chlamydiaceae > Chlamydia > Chlamydia poikilotherma. The sequence goes on from NZ_LS992154.1 coordinate 523,513, forward strand.
ATTCGAAATTTTCGGGTGCTTTACATCTTTTAAGATCACATTGGCAATCGCTTCACGAAGTAATGAATTAACCTTTTTTATACGTCTATTTTCAGTCATAGTATTTTAAAGTTTTTGTGGATGATAGATTACTTCGTAGCATTGTAGAATATCGCCTACCTGAGCATGTTGATATCCCTCTAATAAAATACCACATTCAAGCCCTTTCTTAACTTCTCTAACGTCTTCTTTAATTCGTTTTAGAGAGGATAAGTTGCCCTTCCAAATAACTTCATTATCACGTACAACACGAACTTTTTGATTTCTAGTCATTATACCTTCAGAAACCAAACAACCATAAATTGTACCTAATTGGGAAGATTTAAAGGTTTCTTTGATTTCGGCAGCACCTAGATTTTTCTCTTCAGCAATAGGGTCAAGTAATGCTGTCATCATTTCCTTAACAGCATCTACAGCGTGGTAGATAATATTAAATAGTTGAACCTTCACCCCTAAGTTCTTGATTAGAGATTCGGCGTGACTTTCTATCCCAGTGTGGAAACCAATGATAACGGCTTTAGACGCTGCAGCCAAACGGATATCTGATTCAGAAATCTCTCCAACGCTATTAGAAAGAATTTCTGCACTCACTTTATCGGATACGATCTTTAAGATAGAATTGGCTAAAGCTTCGATAGATCCTTGAACATCGGCTTTGATAATCAGTTTCAATATTTTTTTATTTTGCAACATAGCGTCAAAATTAGGACGTTTTTTCTGCAAGGCAAATTTTTGTTGACCGGCAAGTCTAGCTCCAATGATTTCTTTAGCTGTTTTTTCGCTCTTAACAACTACGAAAGGATCACCAGCTTTTGGCATGCTAGATAATCCAGTGATTAAAGCAGGAACGGAAGGGGTAGCCGCGGTCATTAGCTGATTATGCTCGTTATGCATTGTTTTAACTTTACCGTAGCAATCGTTAAAGACTAATGCTTCACCAAGATTAAGAGTTCCGTTTTGTACTAAGATAGTCGCAACCGCACCTAAGCCTTTATGTAGCTCAGATTCAATAACGATTCCGCGAGCACGAGCAGATGGGTTAGCTTTGAGTTCCAAAACTTCTGCTTGTAGAGCAAGCATTTCTAAAAGTTCAGATAAACCTTCCCCAGTTTTCGCAGAGGTATTAATTGTTACAGTTGTGCCGCCCCAAGCTTCTGGCAATAGTTCGATTTCAGAAAGCTGTCTGTAAATAGTTTCTGCATTAAAATTGGGTTTATCGCACTTATTAATAGCTACAACGATTGTAATATTTGCAGCTCGAGCATGTTTGACAGCTTCTAATGTTTGTTCTTTAATTCCTTCATCACCAGCAACTACGAGAACGATAATGTCACAAACTTCTGCTCCGCGAGCTCTCATAGCAGAAAAAGCTTCGTGGCCAGGGGTATCTAGGATAGTAAGATTACCAACAGGTGTTGAACAACAGAAGGCTCCCATGTGTTGAGTAATAGCTCCAGCTTCTACAGCTGCTACATTAGTTTTTCTTAATGAGTCAATCAAAGTAGTTTTTCCATGATCAACGTGACCCATAAAAGCTACAATGGGCGGGCGAATAATCAGTTTGCGTGGATCTGTTTCTTGGATTTCTTCTTTAACAGTATTACTTTCAATACAGAGTTTATCTTGTTCGGATGAATCGATATCGATTGTACAACCAAACTCTAAACCAATAAATTGCACAGTTGTTTCATTATCCACAATATCGTTTACAACATAAGTCATACCATGAATAAACATCTTCTGAATAAGCTCAGAAGCCTTGAGCTTCATCTCTGCTGCAAGATCTTTGATCGTGATAGGCAGAGGTACTTTAATGTGCGTAGGCCGTTGTATAGTGTGTTCGTCATAGTGTTTTTTTGTTTTCTGAACACGTTTTTTTCTCCACTTATCATCGTCGCTACTATCATTCAGTCCATAGCGATCTCTTCCAGTAAATGCTTTAGGATTGTCATCTTTTTTCGCACGATCTCTAAAATCAGATCCTGGTTTTTTGGACATGTCTCTACGGTAAAATGGTTGAGATGTCCGATTATTTGGAGAATGTTGTTTATCGTTTGTAGTCTCAGAAGATTGCTGAGGCTTTGCCTGAGGTGTTCCTGTTCGTTCTTTTGGAACGGGCTTGTCCTCTTTTTTTGGAGCTTTAAACGTTTTAGCTAACAAATGATTAATATGCTTCCCAGTAGGTCCAAAATTAGATTTTATAGAAACAACATTCCTGGGAGGCTCTTTTTTAACTACAACTTCAGGCTCTTTTTTCGGAGCAGGAGGCTCTTTAGCAATTGCTTCAGGTTCTTCAACTGCAGAAGAAGGAGTTGACTCTGAGATTTCTTGCTCTCCATCTACGAAAGAATCCGATTCTTCTATTGCAGAATCCGACAACATAGCAGCGTCAGAATCCTCTGCAACTGAGGAAGAAGTATTTAAATCCTCAGACACAAATGATGAACGATTTTTAGCTCGAATTCTACGTGGAGAAATTTCAGTAGAGACGGGCTCAGTCATCGTAGGCACACTTGGATCTACAACACTCTTTTTCTTCACGACTTTTTCTTTTGTAACTTTTTCAGGAACCTTTGTTGAAGGCTTTTCTGAAGAGTTTTTCGTGTCTGAAGATCCTGCCTGAGCTAATTTTTGCTTTAACTTGTCTAATCCAGCAGCTTTCGTTAATTGAGCGTTTTTAATCTTCAATTTTAGGTTTTTCGTCAACTTTGCCTTCTCCATATTTGCTGACTTGCTCAAGGATCTTATAAGCAAGTTCTAAACTGATTCCAGGAACAGAAGCAAGATCATTAGCACTAGCTAATAATACCTTTCTGATCGTGTCGTATCCTGCGTGTACAAGATTCTGGACAACCAACTTACTAATGCCTTCCATATCTAGCGGCTCATCTAACTGAGGATTATCAAATTCCGCTAACTGTAGGCGTTGAATTTCTAATAGTTTATTGTATTCGCTCATACGTTGGACTTCGAGCTCGTAATCTAAAATTTGACTAATTAATCGAGCGTTAATTCCTCGCTTACCGATTACTGTTGCATAATCAGCATCTTGAACGACTATAGCAATAACCTTGTCATCTTCTAAGATCGCAATCTTTTGAATTTCTATGGGGCAAAGCAAATTTTGTAACAATTCTGTGCTTACGGGAGAATAGTTTACAATATCTATTTTCTCGTCGTTTAGCTCTCGAATGATATTCTTCACTCGAGAACCTCTCATTCCAACAAAAGCTCCTACAGGATCTGTTTTGGGATCGGATGAGCTTACAGCTAATTTAGTTCTGTAGCCTGCTTCACGAGCAATTTTAACAATTTCTACAGAACCTTCTTCCAGTTCTGGAACTTCTTGTAAGAAAAGTTGTTTAACAAATTCGGGATGGCTACGGCTAAGAATAACTTCAGCACCACCATTTTCAGATTCTTGAACTTCGTATAATAAAGCGTAAATCTTATCACCGACTTTGTGTTTTTCTGTTTTTGGATAACAACGGGCGGGTAGAAGTCCTTCAACTTTTCCTAAATCTATGACTAAATTTGATCCTTTGGCAAATCGTTTGACGACACCAGAAAGGATTTCATTGACCCTATGTCGATACTCTTCATAGACAACATCTCTTTCAGCATGACGTAGTTTTTGACCGATAATTTGTCGGGCTGCATGAGCAGCGATTCTTCCGAAATGCTCAGAAACAAAGGGGACGTCCATATATTGCCCGACCTGGCATTCAGGATCATACTCTCTAGCTTTGTCCAAAGGAATCTCTTTACTAGGATTCTCACATACTTCTACGATTTCTTTCTCGCAGAAGACTTCTATATCACCAGTTCGAGAATTAATATTTACAGAAACGTTAGCATCATCTCTTAGTGTTTTTTTTGCTGCAATTTTTAAGGCTGATTCAATGGCACCTATGATAACAGGGCGTTGAATTCCTTTTTCCTTCTCCATGTAGTCAAAAATAGCTACAAGATCTTTATTCATTATACTCCTCTTATAAATAAGGAAACAGACAGAGTGCTAAACCAAGGCAAGCTTATGTTATAAAGAACATAAGCTCAACCTTTTAAGTGTATATTATTTCCCTTTTTTCTTTTTGTCTGAACCAACTAAATCTTCTAGGTCCAAATTATTTAAATCTGTATCCATATGATTATGTTGTTTATCAGATAAGTATTCTTTCACTGAAAGAGATACTTTCTTGTGATCCGGGTCGAGTTTGATGACTTTTGCAGACACAGAATCGCCAATTGAGATAATGTCTTCAATTTTTGAAAAAGGTTTTTCAGATAGTTCTGAAACGTGAATCAGACCTTCAATACCATTTTGTAGTTCTACAAATGCGCCAAATGCAGTAATTTTTGTTACTACGCCAGAAATATTACTTCCTGTTGGGAACATTTCTTCAATTTCATTCCATGGATTTGAACTTAATTGTTTAACTCCGAGAGTGATTTTTTTACTTTCTTTGTCTACAGAAAGAATAACAGCTTCAACAGTGCTACCTTTTTTGAAGAGTTCTGAAGGATGTGATACTTTTTTTATCCAGCTCATATCAGATATGTGAATAAGACCTTCGATACCTGGCTCCAATTCAACAAAAGCTCCGTAATTCGTTAGATTTTTGATTTCTGCATGTACATGTAGACCGATAGGATATTTCTCCTCGATATTATCCCATGGATTATGCTCTGTTTGTTTTAGACCCAAGGAAATTTTACCTTCCTCTTTTTGAATCGATAGAACGATAGCCTCAACTTCATCGCCTTTGTTTACTACTTCGCTAGGATCAACAACATTTTTCACCCAAGACATTTCGGAAACGTGGATTAAGCCCTCGATACCTTCTTCAATCTCAATAAAGGCACCATAGGGGAGAAGTTTAACAATTTTACCAGTAACACGTTTTCCTGGAGGATATTTCTTCTCAATATCTTCCCAAGGATTATGTTCTTTTTGCTTAAGACCTAGGGCAACGCGTCCTTTTTCTTTGTCAACGCTTAAAATAATGACTTCAAGCTCTTGATTGAGTTCCACCATTTCAGATGGATGACGGATTCGTTTCCATGTCATATCTGTAATATGTAAGAGACCATCAATCCCGTCTAGATCTAGGAACACACCAAAATCTGTAATGTTTTTAACAAGACCTCGGCGGCGTTCACCAATATTAATTTGCTCGATAAGTTCTGCTTTTTTAGAAATCCGTTCTGCTTCTAGGAGTTCTCTTCTTGAAACAACAACATTTCTTCTGTCAATGTTGATTTTAAGAATTTTAAACTCGCAGACTTTGCCTACATAATCATCTAAGTTTTTAATTTTCTTATTATCGATTTGTGATCCAGGGAGAAAAGCTTCCATCCCAATATCAACAATAAGACCACCTTTGACTTTGCGTATAATTTGTCCCTTGACGATAGAGCCTTCTTCACAGTGAGCTAGAATATGTTCCCACTGTCTTTGGCGAGTAGCTTTTTCTCTAGATAAAACAACCTTTCCTTCTTCGTCTTCAGTTTGGTCTAAGTATACCTCTACTTCAGCACCGAGAACTAAACCTTCAGAAGAATCTATGAATTCTGACATTGGAATGACTCCTTCGGATTTTAATCCAACGTCAACGACTACGAAGTCCTTATTGATATCAACTACAGTACCTTTTAGGATGGCGCCAGGTTGTATCTCACTGGTAGTTTCCTCGTCGCTTGAAGTAATTCCGTGTGTTGAGCATAGAAGATCTTTGAATTCAACAACGTCTTCCGAGAGGCAATCTATAGTATCAAGAATTTTTTTGGATCCCCAAGTGTATTCGGATTGTTTTGGCATTTAATGTTATTCTCCTAAAAACTACAAAGTCAAAAAAGATAGTGTAAATATAAACCTTAAAAAAGGCAAGATCTCCCTTGCAGCAGTTTTTTATTCTAATTTGTTGCTTAAAAATTTTTTATTTGTTTTAGATTTTATTTCTAAATTATTCGGTAGGGTAAAAATAAATGACTCACACTAAAGTAATTATTATTGGTTCTGGTCCTGCAGGTTATACCGCAGCGATTTATGCTTCAAGAGCACTTTTAAGTCCTATTTTATTCGAGGGATTCTTTTCTGGGGTTGCTGGTGGTCAATTAATGACTACTACCGAAGTAGAAAATTTTCCCGGATTCCCTGAGGGCATATTAGGTCAAAAGTTAATGGATAATATAAAATCTCAATCTAGACGTTTTGGAACTCAAATTCTTCCAAAAGATGTCAGTTCGGTTGATTTCAGCGCACGTCCTTTTGTGGTAATGTCCAATGAAGAAAAATATACATGTGATACATGTATTATAGCAACGGGAGCTTCCGCAAAACGTTTAGAAATTCCAGGAGCATTGGATAATGAATTCTGGCAAAAAGGTGTTACAGCATGTGCTGTGTGTGATGGGGCTTCTCCTATTTTTAAGAATAAAGATTTATATGTGATAGGGGGAGGAGATTCTGCTTTAGAGGAAGCAATGTTTTTAACTCGTTATGGAAAACGTGTATATATTGTTCATAGAAGGGATACTTTAAGAGCCTCTAAAGTCATGATAAAAAAGGCAGAATCCAATGAAAAAATTACTTTTCTCTGGAATAGTGAAATAGTGAAAATTTCTGGAGATTCTATTGTTCGCTCAGTTGATATTTTAAATAATGTTTCTAATGAAATCTCTTCATACGATGCTGCGGGTGTGTTTTTTGCTATCGGGCATAAACCAAATACAGATTTCTTGGCTGGTCAATTGGCTTTGGATGAACATGGTTATATTATTACTGATAAAGGAACATGTAGAACTTCTATTCCTGGGGTATTTGCAGCAGGAGATGTTCAAGATAAACATTATAGACAAGCTATTACAGCTGCGGGAAGTGGTTGTATGGCTGCTTTAGAAGCTGAACGTTTTTTAGATTAGAGCTATAGCCACAGCTGTAGCGTATTCACGACTATGGCTAATGGATAGCAATACTTTAGAGATTCCTAATTTTTTATATATCCTTGAAGGTAAGAGGACTTCGGGTTGTTTTGATGATTTAAGAATCTCTATGTCTTTCCAGGAAACGATCTTTCCTATTCCTGTTCCTAAAGCTTTAGACACAGCCTCTTTTCCAGCAAATCTTGCTGCAAAAGAAGGATAGGGATTAGTTAGTCTTAAACAATACTCTTGTTCCTTTTTGGTGAAAATTCTATCCAACATTCTTCGGTTGTGAGTTTGTATTGCTTTGCGAATTCTAGAAATTTCAATAATGTCTGTTCCTATATGTGCAGTTTGCATGATGAAAATCTATATTTAAATACTTTCTAAGAACGTTTTGTGAGATTTAGCGAAATAGGTCAAAGCCGTTTTAATAAGAGCGTAACCAATAGTAGAGCGAATGAAGAATAGAATAGCTTGGTTATCAATATATCTACGTAGCAATAAAGATATAGAAATCATTGCTATCATGATTAAGAAGCGTTTGGAAATAAAAGATTTTTTTATGTAAATTTTCTTTGATATAGTTTCCGAGAGTAGTTGGTAGGAGAGTTCATTTTGAGAAGATACGGATTTTAATAATAAATACCGGTACTTCAAAGATGCAATAATCCATGCTCCCATAGCTAGGGGAGCAAAAATTTTAAAGGAAAAGTCAGGTTGATAGACAACCACGGAAGCTTTTAAAAGTAGTTTAACTCCTGCTGACAACCAAAGAATGCCTGGGAGACAAATAAGTAAATAATTTTTATTATTAGTCATATGTTTTGTCTGTTGTAGTTTAACCATTCTATATGGAAGTTATATTTTTTTCTATTTTGGATTGAGTAATGCGAGTCTTCTTATCAGTAATATATTGGAGTCATTCAAAATTTTTATGGAATTCAGATAATTTACCTATTAGAGTCCCTTGGTATGGTCTCTGCTTTTCTTTAGGTATTTTACTTGCTTCTATACTTGGTATTTATCTGGCATTATCTTCTTATCATATGGAAGATAAAAAAAGATTTTCCAAAAATCAGCTTCGTGAAGCTTTAGAAAATTTCGCTCTCTACTCTCTTTTATTCATCATTCCAGGATCACGGATTGCTTATATTCTATTTTATGGAGGTGATTTTTACTTTAAACATCCCCAAGAGATTTTAAAAGTTTGGAATGGGGGATTGGCAAGTCATGGAGGTATGGTAGGTCTAATTCTCTGGGCTATTATTTTTTCTTGGAGATATAGGAAAAAAATCCCTGTCTTAACCTTTTTATTCCTTAGCGATCTTTGCGCTTCTGTATTTGGATGCGCGGCCTTTATGATTCGTATTGGAAATTTCATGAATCAAGAAATTATAGGCAAGCCTACAAACCTACCGTGGGGGATCATTTTTTCATCTCCTACACAAGGAAGTTTGGGAGTGTCTGTGCATCCTGTACAGTTATATGAAGGAATTGGTTATTTATTACTTTCTATAATACTGTTTTTCTTAAGTTATAAACGTTATTTTCGTTTAGGTTCTGGATGGGCGACATCTCTGGGATTAATAGGCATATCTTTAATCCGTTTTTTTGCTGAATTTTTTAAAAGCCATCAAGGTAAGGTTATAGGTCCAAATAGTTTGTTGACAATGGGACAAATTCTATCATTACCTTTATTTATATTTGGTGTGTCTTTGGGGGTGGCTTGTTTTATTAAAAATAAAAAGGGTACATCTTCCACTTCATCTATAAAATAGAAACAGTTTCATGTGTAGTTAGGAATCTCTTATGGGAGATAAATAGATACTATGGTATTTTAGCTTTTTAGTTTAATTTTTCAGAGTTTATCAGATGAATAAACGTTCGTTGTTGTTTGTTTCTTTAGTTGGCGTAGCTTTTGTAGGGTGCCAGATCTTTTTTGGTTATAATGATTTTCGTTCTTGCAAGGCTCTCACAGAGAAACAGAAAACAATTTCAGAACAAGTACTTGCTGCAACAAAGTCTGCGGGATTAAGTGTTTCTCCTTGGACTGCATCTCTTGAAGAAGAGATAAATAAAAATCATTACGCTGTGCGTGTTGGAAATAAGTTGCTCCTTTTGAATCAAGGAGGATCGGCAAGTTCAGTTTATTCTTCTGGAATTCGTTGGGATTTTATAGAAGAAACAACAGCTTGTGATAATATTCATGTTGCTTTGTATAGTGAAGCCAACGAATCCTCAGATCCTTTAAATACAGGAAAAGTATTTCTTCCGGTAACTACCGAAGCCCTTCCTGTTTTAGTTGTTGAGTTTCGTAATAATCAAGAACCTGTTGTGTTCTTAGGTCAATATAAGCAAGAACAGGGTAAGATTTATAATAAGGATAGTGTTGTTTATGGGACTTCTTTGGTCTTTTGGAGATCGGGGAATGAATATCTCCCTTTAGGTATTTATAATTCCAAAGAAGAAAGACTAGAATCCTTAGATCTCCCAATTACTAAGGCTGCTATTTTTAATGATTCCCAATCATCAAGTGTCGATCTGAATTCTAGGCAACATTTTGTTCTTTCTAATGAATATATGCAGTTGGTTGTTTCTCAGGAGAGTGGTTCTATAGAAGGAATAAACCTCCCATTTTCTTCTGAAGATAATAAGAGTATAGTCAATGAAATCGGCTTTGATAGAGATTTAAAAGCTCAAGTTCCTAGCGAGGCTTCTTTTCCCGGGCTTCCTTCGATAGATGCGAATAAAAAAGAAATTTCCGATACTATAGGAGGATATTATCCTTTATTACGTAGAGGGATGCTTTCTGATGTTAAAAAACGCACTCCTTCTAGTTATCATGCTTTAAATATTGTTTCCGGAAGGGATCTTGTCAAATCCGTGGCTTCGGGATACCGTGTTTCTATTTTTAATAGTACTGTGTTGGAATTGGAAAGCAATGACGGTTCTATTAAGAAAACTTATAAATTACCTGAAAAGCAGCCTTATGCTTTTGAAGTTGAAGTTGGTATAAATCAAGCTGGCGACGACATGTGGATAACTTCTGGAGTCCCCGAAGTTGAAATTATGTCCAACGCATTTACTCCATCTATTAAATACCATGTTATTAAAAAGAATAAGGGACAATTAGATAAGGTGAAATTACCTAAGGCTAAGGATCCTTTAGCTTTGCATAGTGGAGTATATCCCCAATGGATACTAAACTCTAATGGATACTTCGGTATTATCTTATCTCCACTTACAGACGCGCCCGCAGGATATGCTGCCTCCTATGTTTCTGGGAGTTCTGTCCCTACACGTTTGTCTCTATTATCTCCTAAAAACCAAGCTTATCCTGCTTCTAAATATCCTGGATACGAAACTTTACTTCCTTTGTCTAACCAGAAAGGAACACATCGTTTCCTCGTTTATGCAGGGCCTCTAGCCGAACCCACTTTACGCGCTCTGGATCAAGCTTATACCAATTCTAAAGGTGAGAGTCCTCAGTATCTTGATTGTATAACTTTCCGAGGATTATTCGCGTTTATTACTGAGCCTTTTGCAGCTTTACTTTTCATTATTATGAAGTTTTTCAGAATGATCACAGGATCATGGGGGATTTCTATCATTCTACTTACAGTATTCTTAAAATTACTGCTGTATCCACTGAATGCTTGGTCAATACGTTCTATGAGACGCATGCAAAAGTTGTCTCCCTATATTCAAGAAATTCAACAGAAATATAAGAAAGAGCCTAAACGTGCTCAAATGGAAGTCATGGCTTTATATAAGACTAATAAAGTGAATCCTATTACAGGCTGTCTGCCGTTATTGATTCAGTTACCGTTTCTTATAGCTATGTTTGATTTATTAAAATCCTCATTCTTACTTCGAGGAGCATCTTTTATACCTGGATGGATTGATAATTTAACAGCTCCAGATGTTTTATTCTCTTGGACTACACCAATTTGGTTTCTTGGAAACGAATTCCATCTTCTTCCTATCTTATTAGGGATTGTAATGTTTGCTCAGCAGAAGATCTCTGCTTCGAAGAAAAAAGGACCTGCTACGGATCAACAAAGACAGCAGGAAACAATGGGAACAATGATGGCTATCTTGTTTACCTTTATGTTCTATAATTTCCCTTCAGGTTTAAATATTTATTGGTTTTCTTCTATGCTTCTTGGATTGATCCAACAATGGGTTACCAATAAGGTTTTAGATAGCAAACATCTTAAAAATGAAATTTCTGTTAATAAGAAAAGACAAAGGTAACAACTGAAAAAAAAGCTTTTTTATATTAAAAAAGATATATGAAAACTATTTAGATGAGATAGTTTTATGCGGGCGTGGGAAGACTTTCTTTTGCTACAAGAAAAAGAAATTGGTACAACTACTGTAGACAAATGGTTAAGGTCGTTAAAAGTCCTGTGTTTTGATGCGTGTAATCTATACCTCGAAGCTAAAGATTCTTTTCAAGTGACCTGGTTTGAAGAACATATACGCCATAAGGTTAAAGCTAATTTAGTGAACAATAATGGAAAGTTGATCCGCGTTCACGTAACTTCTTTAGATAAAACCACGCCTTTTTATAAAGAAAAGCAAATCCAACAGGAAAAAACTGCCTACTTCACTATGCAATACGGCAATGTAAATCCTGAAATGACTTTTTCTAATTTTCTTGTAACTCCTGAAAATGACTTGCCGTTTCGTATTCTACAAGAATTTACTAAGCCCGGAGAAGATCCTACGGGTTTTCCATTTAATCCTATTTATCTTTTTGGACCCGAAGGTTCTGGAAAAACACATTTGATGCAGGCTGCTGTAAGCGCGCTTCGAGAATCTGGAGGAAAAATTCTTTATGTTGCTTCAGATTTATTTACAGAACACTTAGTCTCAGCTATACGTTCAGGAGAGATGCAAAGATTTCGTTCTTTTTATCGTAATGTCGATGCTTTATTTATAGAAGATATAGAGTTATTCTCGGGTAAAGGAGCTACTCAGGAAGAATTTTTCCATACGTTTAATTCCTTGCAGACAGAAGGTAAATTGATAGTTGTTTCCTCTGCATATGCACCCGGAGATTTAAAGGCTGTCGAAGAGCGACTTATCAGTCGTTTTGAATGGGGTGTGGCCGTTCCTATTCATCCTTTAACAAAAGAAGGGTTAAGAAGTTTTCTTATCCACCAAGCCCAACAGTTATCTATTCGAATAGAAGATACTGCTTTAGATTTCTTGATTCATTCTCTATCTTCCAACGTAAAAACATTAATAGATGCCCTCACGTTGTTATCGAAACGCGTTGCCTACAGAAAATTAGCGCAGCAACTACTCTATGAGGATGATATACAATCTTTGCTCCATGATGTGTTAGAGGCTGCAGAGAGTGTTCGATTAACTCCCTCAGGAATTGTTCGTGCTGTTGCTAAATATTATGGCGTGTCCCCGGAAAGTATTTTAGGGCGTTCGCAATCTCGAGAATATGTATTGCCTAGACAAGTGGCTATGTATCTATGTCGCCAGAAATTATCTTTATCTTACGTGCGTATAGGAGATGTCTTCTCTAGAGATCATTCAACAGTAATTTCGTCAATACGCACTATTTCTCAGAAGGTGGAGGAAGGTGGGCACGACATTAGTATCGCTACACAAGAACTAATGAAATCTCTTACTTCAGCGTATAAGAGCCTTGAATTCTTCCCCGAAGAAGGAATCCCTTGTTAGTGGTTACTAATCTTGTCCACAGAATTTAGAGGTAATCTCTTTTCTATACTTAATAATTAAGCAAGTAATAGATATGATTATTAAGACAATTTGTATAATTAATGCCACAATAATCGTAGGCATTGAAAGACATCCACTCGCTAACAATAAGCAAGCTGATAAAGCAGCAGTCAATCCTAAAATCACCCATAGAGCTGTATGCTGAACCATTGGACATGTGGGATGTCTGTCGACGCAAGGCCTAGCTATACTTACTGTACGCCCGGTTGTGCCTCTGGAAGTTGTAGGAGCATCAGGGTCGCGTTTTTTAAAATCATCTAATGTAAAAACGTTTCTACTTGAACGTCCAGCAAATGCTCCATACCCGTGGGCCGCAGTCATAATATTCTCGCGAATAAAAAAATCCTCAAGAAATTTAGCATATTTTTATTTTCAAATCAATTTAAACGAGATGTATTTCTTTGATTTCTAGCTTTTTAGGATGAAAAAAATTCTTACTTTTAAAATTAAAAAATCAATACTTTATAGAGAATACAGCATGTTTTTTTTAATTTTATTTCTTCTCTTTTCTAAGTGCTTTCCTTTTTTTTAGATTTTTCTTATGGAAATACAAAAATCACTTCCTAACTACTCTTTGATTTGGACGACTTATGAGTTTTGATAAGAATTTGGTAAATATAGAAACCATGAAGCAGGCGATTTTAAATCGTCTATATTTTGGAGTGGTGCAATCTCCAGAATCTGCTTCGACTAGGGATATATTTACAGCAGTTTCAAAAACTGTAATGGAATGGTTAGCCAAAGGTTGGCTAAAGACTCAGAATAGTTATTACGAACAAGATGTTAAACGTGTCTATTATATTTCTATGGAGTTCTTACTTGGTAGAAGCTTAAAGAGTAATCTTTTGAATTTAGGAATATTAGATCTTGTTCGAGATGCATTAGCAGAGTTAAATTACGATTTCGATAGTTTATTGCAAATGGAAGCAGACGCAGGATTGGGAAATGGAGGTTTAGGAAGACTTGCAGCGTGTTATTTGGATTCTATGGCAACATTAGGAATTCCAGCTTATGGTTATGGAATTCGCTATGATTACGGAATTTTCGATCAGAAAATTGTAAATGGATATCAAGTAGAAGCTCCTGATGAGTGGTTGCGTTATGGAAGCCCTTGGGAAATATGTAGAGGAGAATATCTTTATCCAATTCGTTTTTATGGTAGAGTGATTCACTATACAGATGCTAGGGGGAAAGAAGTTGCAGATCTTGTAGATACACAAGAAGTATTAGCTATGGCTTATGATGTACCTATTCCGGGATATGGAATAGATACTGTGAATACCTTGCGCTTATGGCAAGCGCAGTCTCCACATGGATTTGAATTCAATTATTTTAATCATGGGAACTACATTCGTGCTATAGAGGATATTGCATTAGTAGAAAACATCTCAAGAGTGCTCTATCCAAACGATTCTATTTCGGAAGGTCAGGAACTCAGATTAAAGCAGGAGTACTTTTTAGTCTCTGCAACAATTCAAGATATCCTTCGTAGATATACAAAAATGCATATTTCTTTAGATAATCTTCCTGATAGAGTGGCTGTTCAGTTAAATGATACACATCCTGCTTTAGGAATAGCAGAAATGATGCATATCCTTATCGATAGGGAAGAGCTTGCCTGGGATAAAGCATGGGATATGACAACTCGTATATTTAATTACACGAATCATACGATATTACCTGAAGCTTTAGAGCGTTGGTCTATAGATCTGTTTTCACGATTATTGCCTAGGCATTTAGAGATTATTTATGAAATTAATAGCCGATGGTTAGAGCAAGTTTCTCAGAGATTTCCTGGAAATAATGATAAGCGAAGAGCCTTATCTATCATTGAAGAAGGAAGTGATAAACATGTGAATATGGCAAGCCTAGCTATTGTAGGCTCTGCTAGAGTTAATGGTGTATCTGCTTTCCATTCTCAACTTATAAAAACAACCTTATTTAAAGATTTCGTAGAATTTTTTCCTGATAAATTCATTAACGTAACTAACGGAATTACTCCGAGACGTTGGTTAGCTCTATGCAATCCTCGTCTAAATACATTATTAGATCAGACAATTGGAGATGCGCATCTTATAGATCTTTCTCAAATTCATAAGGTGATACCTTTTGCTAATGATGTGAGCTTTAGAGAACAGTGGCATCAAATTAAGCTAAAAAACAAACAAGACTTTGCATTGAAACTTAAAAAAGAAATCGGAGAAAAAATAGATCCTGAATCTCTTTTCGATTTTCATGTAAAGCGTATTCATGAGTACAAACGTCAATTAATGAATATCCTTAGAGTTATTTATCTTTATAATGATCTTAAGGAAAACTCTGTATCCAAAATTGTTCCTACAACAGTAATTTTTGCTGGTAAAGCCGCACCAGGATATGTCTTTGCTAAACTCATCATTAAACTTATCAATAGCGTTGCAGATTGTGTAAATAATGACCCTCAAGTTAATGAAGTTTTAAAGGTTCTTTTTCTTCCTAATTATCGTGTGACCATGTCCGAAATGATCATGCCTGCTTCTGATATATCAGAGCAGATCTCAACAGCGGGAATGGAAGCTTCTGGTACCGGAAATATGAAATTTGCTTTAAATGGTGCTCTAACGATAGGGACTATGGATGGAGCTAACATAGAAATGTCAGAATATATTGGTCGCGACAATATGTTTATTTTCGGTTTATTAGAAGAAGAAATAGCAAAAATGCGTCGTGAGTATTACCCACAAGGAATATGCAACGATAATCCTAAGATTGCACATGTATTAAAATTACTAGATCAAGGATTTTTCAATACTTCGGATAAAGATCTTTTCAAACCTATAGTGCATAGGTTGCTTCACGAAGGAGACCCTTTCTTTGTTTTGGCAGATTTAGAATCTTATATTCGTGTTCATGAATCTGCAGCCAATTTATTTACACAAACTGACGAATGGGTTAAGAAATCTATTTATAATGTTGGTGGTATGGGGTTTTTCTCCAGTGATAGAGCGATTGCCGATTACGCTAAAGATATATGGAATGTCCCTACGAATTATAACTTTTAAGTAAAAAGAGCTTCTATTTTAGATGGGAGTTCATCTTATTAGAAACGCTTTCTACTATATCAAACAATGATAAGCATATCTTAATTTAATAAAAGTACTGAGGGTGCTTCTAATATCTTTTGTAAGCGTTTCATAAACATCGCTGCAGGATAACCATCGATCACGCGATGATCTATGGATAATGTCAACATGCATGTAGAACCAATCACAATGTCTCCATTCACTACTACAGGTTCTTCGTGAGTACTACCTACAGCAAGAATGGCGGCTTGGGGAGGATTAATAATTGCTGTGAATTCGGTAATTCCTGTCATGCCTAAATTAGAAACGCAAAAGGACCCGCCCTTAAACTCTTCCTCTTTTAAGGATTGAGATTTAGCTTTAGAAGCTAAACTTTTAATTTCTGCGGATATCATTCCAATATTCTTACGATCAGCACAACGTACAATCGGAGTAATTACGCCGTCAGGGATAGCCACAGCTATGGAAATATCAATAGTTTCAAAACGTACAATTTTATTGTCTACGCTGTTGAATCCTGAATTTATCTCTGGGAATTCTTTCAAGGTTAAAGCACAGGCACGGACGATACAGTCGTTGATAGAGAGCTTGATTCCTTGGATTTGTAACTCCTTAAGCAGAGCCAATAGTGGTGAGGTATAAACTTTTTGCCGTACATAAAAATGAGGTATGAAAGTTTTTGCAGCTTGTAATCTTTGTGCAATAATTTCTCGAACAGGAGAGAGAGATTCTTCATTATAGGCTCCTGGGTGGACTTCAGGAGCTTCAGGATAACCGAAACCTGCAATACCTTTAGCCGGAGCCTTTTCAAGATCTTTTTCAACTATACGTCCTCCAGGACCGCTACCTTTAATTCCAGAAATATCCAAATTTTTTTCTTTGGCTACGCGTTTAGCTAAAGGAGAAACCGGGGATTTTGAAGAATCCTGTTTTAAAGATAGGGGTTTAGAAAGAGGAGGTTCGGGTTTAAACCCAAAAGACACTATCATTGAGGAACCCTGATGAGATATATCAGATAGGGCTTCCTCTTTCTGTTCGCTATTTTCTGGAGAAGGTTGTGAACTTGGAGATTTTGGAAGTAATTCCTCTAAATTAAAAGACTCGTCTTTTTCAGAAGATATGACAGCTATGGGTGTACCTATTTGTACCTTTGTCCCTTCTTTAATAAGACATTCTCGAAACCAGCCGTCTTCAGATGCTGTATGCTCTAAAACAGCTTTATCAGTCGATATTTCGACGAGAACATCACCAAACCCTATCTTATCACCACTGCTTTTATGCCACTTTACGATTGTTCCAACTTCCATAGTTGGAGAGAGTTTGGGCATCTTTAATAGAGAAATCACAAATTTACCTCATGATTTTTTCGATAGTATCTAAGATACGATTTACATTTGGGAGAGTCGCTTGCTCTAGAGTCTTATTATAGGGCATAGGAGTTTCTTTTTGACATACCCTTAAAGGAGGGCTGTCCAGGCAATCAAAAAGGTGTTCTGTAATTTCAGTGATGATTTCCGCAGAGATTCCCGCAAAGTAGTGGCCCTCTTCTACAACTATACAATTTCCTGTTTTCTTTACTGAAGAAAATATTCCGGAGATATCTAGAGGTTTAATTGTGCGTAGATCAATAATCTCTATAGAAAGACCGTAGCGTTGTTTGGCTACCTTTACAGCTTGTTTTACTATAGAAACCATACGGCCATAAGTAATAATTGTCAGGTCTTTACCTTCCTCAATAATATGAGATTTCCCAATAGGAACTAAATATTCTTCAATAGGAACTTCACCTTTTAGATTGTATTCCAACTCATTTTCTAAGAAAAGAACAGGGTTATCATTTCTAATTGCGGATTTCAATAATCCTTTAGCATCATAAGGAGTTGAGGGAGAAATGACAATTAAACCTGGAATATTAGCGTATAGAGCTTCTACGCAATGAGAGTGCTGACAAGATACTTGTGCTGCGGCTCCATTAGGTCCACGAAATACAATGGGAACAGAAAATTTTCCACCAGTCATATAGTGCATTTTTGCAGCATGAGAAATAATCTGATCTGCGGCGACTAGAGAAAAGTTCCAACTCATAAATTCTATAATTGGACGCAGGCCTGTTAACGCGGCTCCTATACCAATACCTGTAAATGCTGCTTCACTGATTGGTGTATCAATAATTCTTGATGATGACCATTTGTCTAAAAGTCCTTTTGTAACTTTATAAGCACCGTTGTATTCGGCAACTTCTTCTCCTAATATGCATACATTAGGATCCCTAGTCATTTCTTCATCAATAGCTTCTCTAATAGCTTCTCGGATTTCTAATGTAACGTATTTAGGCATAAACCCCTTCTTCTAATGTGGCAATCGCTGGTTCCGAATCTGATTTTGCTTCAGTGAAAGCCCGTAAGACTTCATCTTTACATTCTTGACGCAGCTCTTGAAATTTCTCTTCTGAAAGCACTCCCAGTTGGGTTAACCAATTTTTCGCAAAAGTAATAGGATCTTTTTTTATGAGACATTGCATCTCTTCTTTACTTCTATAGAGATTAGGATCAGAAATGGAGTGTCCTCTAAATCGTGAGCATAAACACTCAATGAGGACGGGAAGATGAGTCTTTTGCATATATTCGTAAGCTTCCTTAAAGCCTAAAAGACAATTAAAGAGATCAAAACCATTTAAAGTAAATGAACGTATTCCATAAGACGATCCTTGAGATTCTCCTATGGGCTGCTTTGCAATAGCACGTTTAAGAGCTGTGCCCATACCCCAACCATTATTTTCTATAACAAGCATAAGAGGAAGACTGTGTAGGGAAGCAAAATTTAATGTTTCATGAAATAATCCTTGGGCAACAGCACCATCCCCAATAAATCCTAGAGAAATTTTATCTTCACCACGATATTTCATAGCAAATGCTGCTCCAGCAGCTAAAGGAATTTGTCCTCCTACAATACCAAATCCTCCGGGGAAATTTGGACCGCACATATGCATAGATCCACCTCGACCTAGTGCACAACCCGTTTCTTTCCCTAATAATTCTGCTGCAAGTGAACTTAGGGGAATATTTAATAATACTGCTAGAGCATGACAACGATAGGATGAGAAAAACCATTGATCTAATCCCGTATTGGCTAATGCCGCAGTGGCAACAGCCTCTTGACCACTATAGGAATGGTAGAAACCACCAACTAATCCTTCTAAATACGCTTCTTCACCACGAGCTTCGAATTCACGAATTAATAACATATTTTTCATGAATTTTAGACATCGATCTATGCCGTAGATAGCAATAATATTTTCTATTGTAGCCTCATCTGATTTCTTAGAGGCGATGTTGTAATGAGAAGAGTCGGGCATACTTGATACGAGAGTTGCGTCAAGGATTAAGTTTACCCCATTATAAAGTCATGGATTTGAAAAGACAAGACCAAAAAAGTAATTAAGTTTTTTTAAAAAAGAAAAATCTTTAATATCTTTCCATTTGTATATTTCCGACCAAGAAGTAAAGGACTGTGGACACATGGACGTTTTTAGCAGACTAAATCGTCAGAATCATTTTTATGTGGAACAGATAGATAGTGTCATGAGAGACCCGAATTCTCATGATGACAACAATAAGAAAGACAATGAATTAAAGAAAAAATTATTAACCATAACGAAGCGAGTTGTTACTTCAGCTCAAGAATTTCAGCGTGGAAGAGAGGGAGCTAGTAATTATTTAAAAAAAACCCAATGGATGCCCTATAAAAATGAAGAGCTAGAAGAGACTAAAGAGCTATTTTCGATGCTTACCTCAATAGATAGAAAATTAGCTCAGTTATTTTTTTATGCCCCTTCTTGTGGTTTAGAATGGGATGACTTTACTACAACCGTTAACCAAATTGAAGAGAACCGTGGATTAGGTGGTGTATTATTATCCTGTGGTTCTTTTGACAAGCAATGTAGATATATTCACGATTTCAATAAATCTCAGGCGATTCCATTACTTTTAGGGTGTTCTATATCTCATAGTTTACAGTTCTATTTATCCTATCAGAATTTATCTTTGATGGATTGTAAGAATCTATATGACATAGGAGTCAACATAGGAACACTACTCAAAGATTATGGAGTGGCTATTTCTTTAATTTTTAAAGAAATTGTTAGTATGGATTTGACTAATTATTCTGAATTGGTGAGGGGATTAAAACATTCGGGGAGTATACAAGGAAAATTACATCATTGTGATTTTTCTTCTACAACAACTACACCCAGTCCTATCGCTTTACGTTATAGCTTGGCAAATACTATTCGTGGCCTAGCTATAGACGTAGATTTTTCCAGTATGAAATTTATGGGTTGCTCTATGCTTGCGAATATTGAGAACACGATTAAAGCATTAAATTATGGAGTCGAGTGTTTTACTTTTTCTAGTTTGAAGGAGCTTCGAGAGGGTATAAAGGCATTAACACAACTAATCTCTTTAGGAAAAATTAGCCCGGCAATCATCAATAAAAATGTAATCAAAGTATTAACTCTTAAAAGACGTTTTAAAACGATGAAAGTATAATTTAACTAAGGGATTATTGGTGCTTCTTCGGATTTTGCTGATAATCCCTTAATCTTTTCTTCTAACATTCCTAAACGTTCTTCTAATTTAGGTAGACTGCGGATCTTTGCAATTTGACGATGAATTTCTTGATAGGGGCGTGCCGGAGCTCCTCCATAGATTCCTGGAGAAGAAATAGATTTAGTAACTCCTGTTTGAGCCATCATAATTACATGGTCCGTTATGGAAATATGACCTGTAATTCCTGTCTGCCCGCCAATAATAACGTGGTTACCAATTTTTGTAGAACCTGCGATTCCTGCCTGGGCAACAATCATGCTATGTTTCCCGATCTCCACGTGATGAGCTATCTGAACTTGATTATCGATTTTCGCGCCTTCACGTATGATGCTATTTTTGAAACGACCTCTATCTATGGTAGTATTCGCTCCTATTTCAACATCGTCTTCAATAATTACCTTGCCAAGGTGTTTTAAATGCTTATGACGACCAAAAGCATTAGTTATGTAACCAAAACCACATGATCCAATAACAGCTCCGGGTTGAATAATGACTCTTTTGCCTATTTCAACACGTTCACGGATAACTACTTTAGGATGAACAAGACAACTTTCTCCGAGAGCTGAATATGCCCCTATAACACTCCCTGCTCCAATATATGAAAAATCCCCAATATAAGCATTTTGACATATAACAACATAGGGTTCTATACAGACATTTTTGCCGATATGTGCTGTAGGGTGTATAACAGCTGTAGGGTGAACTCCAGGAAATCCTGATTTAACATGAGGGATAAATAGCTCTATACATTTCTGGAAAGCTATTGATGGGAACTCAGAAACTATAAGAAAGTTCTTATTTAAATGCCCATACTTTTGAGCTTGAGCTTTTGACAGAATAATAGCTCCAGCTTCAGTAATTTTTATAAAACGAGAATACTTCTCATTATCTAAAAAAGTAACATGATGAGCTTGAGCTTCACTTATTTCTTCAACACCAGAAATAGGAGCTTCTGTATTTCCTTGAACTTCAACTTTTAATAAGTCCGCTAACTGTTGAAGAGTATAGACCTGTTCCTGAGGCATACAAAACTCCTTGGTTCTTGAGGTATCTTAATTATTTTTGAAAGATTCATCAAGAATTTTGATAATCTCATTAGTTTTATCAGCACTAGAAGCAATGGATAGAACCACTTCATCATTAAAAATAGCTAATAAACCTTCTTTCACACGTACTACTTCAGAAGCTTTTTTTACTTCCTGTATCAGTTTCTGCACTCTTTTCATATTGCTTTGGTTCAACATTTGATAATATTGAGACTGTAAAGCATTATATTCTGCAGAGAGGTTTTCAAACTTTTTTCTTAGCTCATCAGCAGCTGAAGAAGAGAGGCTCTCGATGTAGTCTTCGTCTTGTAATTTATTATAAAGTGCTGTCAGTTCTTCTTCCATTTTCTCGGAATTCTTTGAGAACTGTTCCTTCATATTTTCGAGTTCTTCTGTTTCTTTTTTTCCAAAAGCAGATTCTTCTAAACAACGCTTTAAGCTAACAACACCTAAATTACCCTCAAGAGAGTCGTTGTCAGCAAAAACTTGTTGTGTACCTGCTAAAGTTAGTAAAGCTAGAAAAACAGAGCGTAATGATTTTTTCATATTAACCTTTATAAGATCTAAGAGATGAAGAGCTTTAGATTAGCAAAAGCTCTCTCTGAAGACAACCAAAGATTTAGAGTTTCTTTTACTTTCTTGCTTAGCTATATTTAGAAGACGCCTCCTAACGCAAAGAAGAAGCGTTGTGAAACATCGATCTTTTCACCTTCAAATACTTCTGTGGGACGGAATGGCCAACCAAAACCTAACATAACAGGCACGTTGTTCATTACGTCGAAGCGTAGACCAAATCCTGCACTACCACAAAGATCTTTTAATCGGATAGTGTATTCTTTAAGTCCAATAAATCCTGAATCTAGGAAAACAAAAGCACTAACGTTAGGCTGATTGATCAAAGGATATTGGAACTCCTCAGTAAGTAGGAGAGAGGATAGACCTCCCTGAGGTTCTGTAGGAGAGAATTTAGGACCAATAATAAATGGTTTATACCCACGAACTGTAGTTTCTCCACCTAAGAAGAAACGTTCGCTAATGGGGATACCTTCTAGAGTCGTATCGCCAAACGGTTTAAGAAATTGGGCTTCTCCCTTAATTTTCAATACACCTTTTCTTGTCAGTTTTCGGTATATCGAGCTGTTTATGGAGAGCTTTGTAAAATGGTATGTACCACCAAGACCGGAAACTTCAAAGTTTATACCACTGCGTATTCCTGTAGTCGGGTTTCTAGGGTTATTTACAGAATCGTAATTTAAATTTACCCCAGCAGCAGATACGAAACCTTTATTGGCAGCAAGATCTGGTCCTGCTTGATTTCTTTTCTTTTTATGTAAGCTAGTTTGAGTACCGCGATAGTAGATTCCATATTTTAATTGTTGATTTAAGATATATGTAGTGCTGACATTTCCACCATAAGTCTCAACAGAATAATCTTTAGAGAGAGCTCTATTGATTGATTTGTCAAGCTCAACACCTAGAATCCATGGCGTATTTAAAAAGTGGGGCTTAGTCCATTTAACAGTATAATCAGTAACCTTATCTCCAAAATTAGCTTTTAGAAATAGATATTCTCCACCACCTCTTAAGCATTTAAAGCCTTTAGAGAATAGATGTCTAATACCTAGAAGATCAAAATTACTTTCAGATAATTCAACACCTCCAAACAAATTATCTAAGGAGCTAAATCCTAGAAATAGTCCTAAGTTTCCTGTTGTGGTTTCTTTAACATCTATAAAGATGTCACGATATTCTTCAGAATTATCCAAAGGATCTAATTGAGAGCGTACCGTGTAAACACTGACACTTTGGAAATAACCTGTATTTCTTAACCGTTGCTCTGTGTCTTCAAGTTTTAATCTATTGAAAGTGTCTCCTGGAAATAGACTGCTTTCGTGTAGGATAACATCGTGTTTGGTATGAGTGTTTCCTGTAATTTTGATTAAACCAACTTTATACGGAGATCCTTCACTTACTTGATAGGTTACGTCATACACAGAACGTGATGCATGAGGAGAAAAAGTTACGTCAACATTAGTGTTGATATATCCATATTTAGCATAGATATTCTTAATTTTTTGAGCACCATCCCATATGTTTTCCGGACAGTAAATATCATTAGGACCTGCGGATAATTGTTTTTCTACAAGTCGTTTAGGTAGTAAATTAAATCCTTCAATATGAACATGTCCTAAAGTATAAAGAGGACCTTTGTCTACATCCATATAAAGTATGATATTTCCACATTCATCAACTTCACGTTTTGGAGTAACCGTTGCATCTGCATAACCTAAATTATGTAAGTAATTAGTAATTGCAAATGAATCTTGTTCAACAACATCTGGATGATATAGACCACTCCCTGTAAACCAACTAGTAGTTTTTGAATACTGCTTAGTAAGGATAATTTCTTTGACATCAGCCTTTTCACATCTATTAAGACCACAGATCTCTAATTTTTTAATTTTACCACAAGGACCTTCTTGAATTCGAACAGTGATATCAATATAGCCACGATGTTCGTTATGATCTAAGTCATAGGATAGATTAGACTCAAAATAACCACGCTTAAGATAATAAACCCTAAGTTCATCAAAATTTTTTAAGAACTTCTCTCTATCAAATACATCATTTTCATAGATTTGTAGAGTTTTGAGAATCTTGTGATTAGGTACGGCTTCATTTCCTGTAATGCAAATCTTTCGAATGCAAGGTTTGGCAATAAGAACTAAAGAGATCGTAGTCTTTCCATTGGAAAAATCAACTTTTGGCTCTACTCTATCGTAGTCTTTGGATAGATTCCGTAGATCTTCATCAAAGTCCGCTTGAGAAAACAAAGCTCCACTTTTTGTCTTTAATTTTGGTAGTGGATGTTTGTTTAAAGAATTTTCACCTTCAGTTGTAATCGTAATAGATTCAACTAGTGTATATCCTTCCTTAACTGTTTCTGTAGCCAATAGAGCCAACGGGGCTTGGATTAGCGCTAAAACAGTAAACCGCAGAATAACTTTATTTCGCATCATGAACATTCGAAAGAATTTCCCCTAGGACAGAAAAACTTGTTTATTGAAGTAAGCACAAAAATAAGGACTAGGATGTTTTTTAACAAGATCTTACTATCTTGAATATTTACAGTGCTTCTAAAGATACTTATGTTTTTATAGTCAAAAAAATTTAAAAATAGAAAAATTTTATTTCAAGTTTAATATGGATTTCTTCCAGAAAATGCTCTGGCAAGCGTGCCCGAGTCTATATAATCAAAAGACAACCCTATAGGCAAGCCTAAAGCTAAACGAGAAATGGAAACTGAAAAATCAGCAAGTTCTTGTTTTAAAAAAAGAGCGGTAGCGTCTCCTTCTAGAGTGGCATCTAGGGCTATAATAATTTCTTTTGGTTTTAAAAACTCTATACGCTGTTTTAATAAATTCATTCTTGCTTTATCGATACTCTTTCCTGTTATTGGAGATAATAACGCTCCCAAGACGTAATAATGACCTTTGAAAATTTGAGAACGTTCTAAAGAAAAAATATCTTTAGGAGTTGCTACGATGCATAACTTAGAGGTGTCTCGGTTGGTTTGACAAAACTCACAATTGCTATCTGGAAAATTCTTTAAGGAAAAACAGGTGGAACAGTGACTTCGTGCTGAAGACACTTCATAAAAAGCTTGACTCATAGCCTCTAATTGATCTTGATCCCAGTCCAATAATTCAAAGGCTAATTTTTCTGCTGTCTTAAATCCTATTCCTGGAAGTTTCCTAAGAAAAGAGATCAATTTGGATAAATAATCTGGGTACTTTAACATTTTAGAACTATCTATATTTTTTGTTTTTTCTCAGGACTTCAGAACAGACTTAAATACCTAAAATAAAAGTTAGGGTATAAACTCTTTGAATAGTATACTAGCTTTTTTCTTTATTTATGGTCGTGTGTGAAAAAAACAAGAAAGGCATCTATCTGGGCTACGGGTTCTTATCTACCCGAAAAAATCCTATCTAATTCTGATCTTGAACAGATGGTAGATACTTCTGATGAATGGATAGTAACAAGGACCGGAATCAAAGAAAGACGTATTGCTGCAGTTGGTGAATATACATCGATTATGGGAGCTAAAGCAGCAGAGAAAGCAATCCAGAAAGCTGGCCTCACAAAAGACCAAATAGAATGCATTATTTTTTCCACCTCAGCTCCCGATCATATTTTCCCATCTAGTGCGGCTTTAGCTCAAGCTTATTTGGGGGTAAAAGAAATTCCTGCATTTGATTGTATGGCTGCTTGTACTGGTTATTTATACGGCTTATCAGTGGCTAAAGCCTTTATTGAATCGGGAATGTACAACAACGTTTTACTTATTGCAGCAGATAAACTTTCTTCTTTTGTAAATTATGAAGATAGAAATACTTGTGTGCTTTTTGGTGATGGGGGTTCTGCCTGTGTTATTGGAGAAAGTCGTCCAGGAGCTTTAGAAATCACTAATGTGAATTTAGGAGCTGACGGAAGTGTAGCGGATTTATTAAGTTTACCTGCTGGGGGTAGCCGTATTCCTGCTTCTATAGAGACTGTAACAGAAGGTAAGCATTTTATTGCTATGGAAGGCAAAGAAGTGTTTAAGCATGCAGTAAGACGGATGGAATTTGCAGCCAAAGCATGTATTGCTGAGGCAGGTCTAGGGGAAGATGATATAGACTGGTTAGTTCCACATCAAGCTAATGAAAGAATTATCGATGCTATAGCTAAGCGTTTCAAAATAGATGATGCTAAGGTGTTTAAAACTTTATCCAGGTATGGGAATACGGCAGCCTCTTCTGTATGCATAGCTCTAGATGAATTGTTGCAATCGCATGTAATTAATTCTGGGGAATATCTGCTTCTAGTTGCTTTTGGAGGTGGATTATCTTGGGGGGCGGTTGTTTTACAACAGGTAGAAGGTTAATTCATGACAAGAAAAATAGGATTCTTATTTCCCGGCCAAGGTAGTCAATATGTTGGTATGGGTAAAGATTTGGTGGAACATTATCCAGAGGCTGCTGAAATATTTGCTTTGGCTGATGAGACATTAGGTTTTTCTTTGTCTTCAATTATGTTTGATGGACCTGAAGAAAAATTACTTGAAACAGCTTACAGTCAATTATCTATATATTTACATAGTTTAGCTATAGTAAAAATTTTAGCTTCAAGAACTTCTATAATACCTACTGTAGTTTCTGGATTAAGTTTAGGAGAATATAGCGCTCTAGTTGCCTCTGGACGTATTTCTCTAATTGATGGTTTTAATGTCATTAGTAAACGTGCCCAGTTTATGAATCAAGCTTGTAAACAAAGCCCTGGAGCTATGGCAGCGATCCTTGGATTGACTGCAGATATTGTTGAGCAAAATCTAGAAAGCTTGGGAGAGGGTATTTGGATTGCTAACTATAATGCTCCTAAACAGCTTGTGATTGCTGGGTTACGAGAAAAAATAGAAGAGGCCATTACATTATTTACGGATTTAGGAGCAAAAAGAGCAATTTTTTTAAAAGTATCAGGTGCTTTTCATACGCCGTTAATGCAGACAGCAGAAGACGAATTGGCTCCTTATTTGTATAATTTAGATATGAATAGTTCTGAAGTGCCTTTCGTATCTAATGTGGTGGCAAATTTTTTAACGAATAACGATGAAATTCGTCAGTGTTTAGTGAAGCAGATGACTTCTCCTACATTATGGTATCAAAGTTGTTCTAAGATAGATTTAGAAGTTGATGAATTTTTAGAAATAGGCCCGGGCAAGGTTCTTGCAGGCTTAAATCGTTCTATAGGGTTAAACAAACCCATTAAAAGTTTAGGCACAGTAGAAAGCATCAATAATTTTTTAGCGGAGCTATAGATATATGAATAATGTATTGTTGGGGAAAAAAGCGATCGTTACAGGAGGATCTAGAGGTATAGGATTTGCCATAGCCAAGCTTTTTGTTCAGCAAGGTGCTGATGTTGAAATATGGGGAATAAATGTTGAAGGTGGTAAGCAAGCCGCTGAAGAATTATCTGGAATAGGAAAACCAGTAACCTTTGCCAAGGTTGATGTTAGTAATAATCAGTCTGTAAAAGATGCTGTTCAGAGTTTTATTGGAGCACATGGTACTATTGATATTTTAGTAAATAATGCAGGGATTACTCGAGATAATCTTTTAATGCGTATGTCTGAAGAAGAGTGGTCCGCTGTTATCAATACGAATTTAAATTCCCTATACTACGTGTGTTCAAGTGTAATTCGTCCTATGATTAAAGCTCGTTCTGGATCCATAATCAATATTAGTTCTGTTGTTGGTTTAATGGGTAGTCCGGGACAAACTAACTATGCAGCTGCAAAAGCAGGTATTATAGGATTTAGTAGAGCTTTAGCTAAGGAAGTTGCTGCGAGAAATATTCGAGTGAACTGTATAGCTCCAGGATGTATTGATACCGACATGACTAAAGTGTTAAATGATAATTTAAAAACAGAATGGTTAAAAAATGTTCCTATGGGGAGAATGGGTTTCCCAGAAGAAATTGCTAATGTTGCACTATTTCTCGCTTCACCCTTATCTTCTTATATCACTTCTCAGGTAGTGAGTGTTGATGGAGGCATGACACACTAACATAGATTACAAACGATCTAGATTGAAAAATTGGATTTTTGTGATACTAGATGTTCTTCTCTTTTTCAGGAATTTTTAGATAATTGTGTAGATAAAACATAAGGATATAGCAATGAGTTTAGAAGATGATGTAAAGTCAATTATTGTTGAGCAGCTTGGCGTAGATGCAAATGAAGTAAGTGAAAGTTCTTCATTTATTGAAGATCTTAATGCTGATAGTTTAGACTTAACAGAGTTGATAATGACTTTGGAAGAAAAGTTTAACTTTGAAATTTCAGAGCAAGATGCAGAGAAATTACGTACTGTAGGTGACGTCATTATGTATATTAAGACACGTCAGGGTTAGTAATTTTATACAAACCTTTTGGGGTGCGTTGGTACCTTAGTGCATCATCTTTTCACTAAAATAGCGCACCATTTCATTTTATTTTTTTCAGTTTATTCTTATTTTTTAAGTTGTATTTTTAGATGTGCTTCTATGATGAAGGATGTCTAAAAGTGATTTGCTTTGCGTAGAGTTCTAGAAGTGACAGGGCAACAGAGGGGCATTCTTCAACAATACTAAGAAACTGTCCTTTGCTTAAGATTAGCGTGCGTACTTGAGTTATAGCTTCGGCGTTATATTCTCGAAGTTTATTACTAAATAAACTTTCCTCCCCAAAACAATCCTGTGACGAAATCGTAACCGATAAAGAGGAGTTGTTATCAGTAATTTTAACATAACCTTCTACTATAATATACAAGCTGAAGCTGGGTTCTTCTGTTGAGAAGATCTTTACCCCGGGTTTGAAAATCATAATCTCTGTTTTATCTGAAATAGCGAGGAGAACATCCATATCTAAAGAATTAAAAATAGGATTCTTCTTTAGAAGGAAGGCGCGGTCAATTAGATTCATTAAGAGACTCCTGGCTAAATAGTGAAGAAGGGAACTAGACTGTCAGAGTCGTCTTTATTATGATGATCATACTCTTCATCTAAAGTTGAATAAGGTGGTGCTGGTTGAAAATCAGCATCACAGTTTGCTAATTCTTCCTTTAACTGTCTTGATGTAAGTTTGCTTAAATACGAAGGAGAGTTTTCCATCATATTCAATAATTCTTTTAAAGTTAAAGGAATAACCCCGCATTTGAGGTAGTATTTTTCACTGCGCTTTCCTGTATCGTTAATAAATGGATCAAGTAGAGAAAATAGATAATCTTCACAGTTTTTCTCTAGAGATTCTAAAGCTTGAGCCTTTGCCTTTTTATTTTTCCCTGTTAGTGCTCTTATAAGAATATCAGAATGTTCTACAGATCCTAAAATACCTAAAAATTCAAACATAAAGTTAACTTCTGATTGGTAATTAGATTCTAAAGTATTAACTAATAGGTTGAGATTGTATTTTGGATAGGATTTTTGAATATAATTTTTATGATAATCATAAAAAATTGCTTTAAGAGCTTTAGATTTTACAATTTTATAAGCATTTTTTTTGAATAGCTTATTGTCAATTTTGCAGAGAGCTTTTGCGGCAAGAATTCGACAGCGATTATGTGTGCTATTATCAGAAAGGATCTGAAGAAATGAGTTTGCTGTCTCTTTAGGAAGTTCTATGATTATGGCCTCAGCATATTTTCTTGAGGCGCTTTTTAATAAAGATGAGGTGATAAGGAAGTCTTTTACTAGGGAAGCATCTAAGATTACTCCAATTGTTTTTAGTAAATAATAACAGGCCTCATCGTTATGCACATTCTGTTTTAAGACTTGTATCAATTTTTTACAGTAGGGTTTATGAGTAGCCTTTACAGATGCTTGTAGCGCTTTGCATATTTGAATGAAAATTTCATTACCCACGTTATCTAGAAACTCAATTAAAATTGGGAAATTATCAGGATTTCTTTCTAGAGTTAAAATGGAAAGACCAATGGATACTGTTTGAGGATCCATAGAATTGAGAAGTTCTTTAAGTCTTGAATCTGCAATATCACGATATTGCCCACTAATTTCTTGCCGGCGTACGGTAAGAATCGCAGCCAGAAGTCTATCCCCCGGTTCATCATAAAGATCTTCGGAAATATCAGATATTCGCAATAGATCATGTTCCGCAAAATAGAGGTGGATTCCTATGGCTATTGAAGGGTGTGGAGTGGTCGATGACCAGCGTTTCAGGAGTTCCAGAGTAAGAAAATCTTTTGCCCATAGACTATTCTTTAACATTTCCATAGTCTTTAGCTTGCTAGGCAAGCTTAGCTTATTCATATGAGCTAGTAGGCTAGGAAGGACACTGCGGCTTCCTAAATTTAATAAATGTTGAAAAGCAAATATCTGATGCCGTTCATGTTGATGCTTGAGATGTGTAAGTAATAAGAGTTCGATTTGTCTTCTCTCTTTTGAAGTCATGGCTTTTATCCATTCCAACATTGTCTTTTTTAAATGGATGGCTTGAGAAGAGAGATTTCTTAGAATAGCCCGTGCATAATATGAACGTAATAAATAGGCGAGAACTACTGTAATCAAAGATATAGTTAGACAAACTGTGTATTGATAAGAAATAGCGAAACACACCAGAGCCCATACAAACATGCCTATAGGTTCAATAAAGCATTCTATCGCGATTCTAATTTGATTTCGTATACTATTTGGAACACCGTAAATCAATAATTGTAGGTTGTTATCATCTAGTGCGTAGGTAAGTCCTTCTCGAGCCACCATACCAATAGTTGCAATTGCAATTGATGTTTTGAAAGACCAGCAAAGGAATAGATTGGTGAAACATAGGGGGGCGAATAAGATGATATTATTCACGCCTATGTTTTTTACTATCCTACTATAGGCAAACAGAGCGAAACACATGTTGGTTAGAGAAATCCAGGAGGACCACTTAGTTATATGTGCTGTAAGTTCGTATGTATTTCCATTTGCAAAGTGAGTTTCAAAAATTTTTAGGTAATTGAATTCTGTTGCAATAGCAAGTAGCTGCATTAGGAAATAAAAACATAGTAGATAAAAAGTATAGCTATCCTTCAGACAGAGTTTAAAAGCTTTGGATACAGATGGGGGGTGACCAGTATCTAAGAAGTGATCATGATCTTCTGATAACTCCTTCAAAGATTTAGATACATAGTGCACTAGTGGGTAGCAACTTAATAGAATCACTATGAAGAGTATCAGAATCGTTTCTATACCTATATATTGGATACGATTGACAATTCCGGAACCGATAGCATCTCCTAGGAATATGATGGCATTGAATATACTGAAATGTCTTTTAGCATCTTGAAGATTAAAGAATTGATCTACAAATCCCCAAAAATTTGTATATGCCAATATAATCAAGCTCCAAGAGAGCATGCGATAAACAAGTAGAGGTGTTGAAGGAATTTCATTGCATGTTGTTGCGTAACAAAAGAGATAGAGGTTACATACAATTATGCTGGTTATAGGTAGTAAAAATAATGTTTTAGGTGAAACTCTTTTTTTGAATAAATTATAAAGAATTAGTGAGGATAGAAGACATAAAATGGAAGATGAACCCAAGTAAATGGAGGGTAGACCTTCAGTTCCCACATTTTCAAGAAAAAGCCCTTCGCTTAATGCAAGGGACCCGTAGCATCCTATTCCCCAGATTAAGCCTAAAACCAGGAATAGAAGCGCTCTTCTCTCTTCTCCATGATGCAAATTCAATAGCAGACGAAGGGCTTTTTGCATAACAAACCCACCTAAGAAAATAATATATTAACTGATGAAATCAATTAATTTCAAGGTGAGTTGAGAGATTAAACAAAGAATAAATTTAATATAATTTATTTTTTAATTTCCCGCAGGTCCAGTTTCAATAGGTAAGGGTTTATGGTGTCGAATTAGCGTTACGCATAATACGCTAATTAGGCAGATTACCGCGACTATCGAAGCGCTAACAATAGCCCATACAGTGTTTGCTGTATTAACTAAAATAGCTGCGGCTTGAGGTAATATACCTGCAAGGCCTAAAGAGGCTAAAACAATAATGATAATGGCGACTAAAGAGATGGCTAAAAGAAACGAGGCTAAGGCCATAGGACCGCTGCAAACACCTGTTGGGGTAGATAACCCCTGCATTCTTGTTTTCATTGCAGTAACTTCGGTTCTTAATTCGGACACTGTTGCTGAGGTAGTTGCCATATGAGACTGCATGATACGCATTAGATAACTCTGATCTATAGCAGGTCCTGTAGGATGTTGTGGCCAGCCACCTAAAGGATGTTGTTGTATCCCGGCTAGAGCCGTTTGAAGATTAGATAACTGCGTTGCAAGATCACCCGGATTTAATAAAGAAGATGAGAGTGCGGTGGGATCGGACGGATTTAAATCATTTCTTACAGAGGTCATAACGCTTAGTTTCTCCTAAATATTCTTTTATAATAATTAAGATCCTATTTGAGAATTATTGATCATATAGATTGCAGGTTTGCTTCTTAATAAAGAGCTGATAGACAGTGAGCAGAGAATCATGAGTGAAACTGCGGCACATGAAATAATAGGTAGAGATATACAAGCGCCAACTGTGTACATGTTAAGTAGAGAAATGAATACTGGAAAACCACCGCAAACAGCAACGATACAAATAATAAGTATAGCGATAGCAATTAAAGCTAAAATTGTTAACGCTAAGGCCATAAGTTTAGAGCAGGTAGAAGGGGGTGTGCGTCCTATTATGTAACTGGTGCCTTCTGAACGAGGCGTAGCTCCGGGGATTCCTGAAAAGCCTGGTTGAGTTAACAAGCCTGTAACTGCAGTTAGGCATTCTTTTAGCTTGTCAACCTCATCTCTTAAAAGAAATAGATCTGTCGCCACGTTATTACCCGTAGTAAGGGCTAGGGAAGAAACTCTATCCATTTGGTTGATTTTGCTTTCAATGCCTTCTACTTTCCTGTTTAAATCATTTATTTTTCCATTGAAGCTCAGCAAAACTCTATCTAGTGAACCCTCTTGATTTTGTGCTTGATTTGGTGAAGATACTGATGTTGTTGACATATGCTTCCTTAATTGTCTTGAGAAAAATAATAAAACTTAAGATAGGATATCTTAAGGAAGAGAATATATCAAGATCTAACCTTTTAATTTTCTAAGTTATAGAAAGAAAAGCGTTTGGAAATTTTTTTATTTAATGACCATAAAATAATTAATCCAATAGACCACTGTAAAATCAAACTAGAAAGACTGTATATTGATATAGGATTCCACCAGTACCCATCTTCAGGGAAAAGCCCTTCGTAAAAATACCATAAAAGTAAAACTATTCCTTCAATAGGAAGTAAATACTTTACCATAGAGTCAAATGTTTTATTGAGATGAATATCTCCTGGAACTGCGTTAATGATCTTCTTTTTTAAATGTGTGAGCCCGTAACTGATTGCGGCGTAGATAAAAATAAGACCGTTAATAATTAATCCAATGCCCCAAACAGTATCTTGGTTTGCAAATACAGCAAGACTTAAAGATGAAGGCACACCAAGAATAAAAGCTATGATTGTCGCTGAAGATTCCGCTACATGTTTTTTTATTCCAAATTCCGAAAGAGTTTGTGATAACAAAAATAACATTGAAATCATTGATGAGAGGGCTGCCATAGCAAAGGCAAGAAAGAATATAGAACTAAAAATGGCCGGTAAGTATGTAGATCCGGGAATTCTTGTAAATAGTTCTGGTAGATAGATAAAAGCTATGCCTATGCTTGAAGATCCCGCGCCTTGTTGTAATTGTGTGGTCCCTAAAATATCTAAAGAAGAGCATGTGGCAAATACAATAATTCCCATAATTAGGGAAACCAAGTTATTCGATATAGCAGTAAGAGCTCCATTGCTAACGACGCCAGTTTTCTTTGAAGCAAATCCAGAATATACTAGGAGCAATCCCCATCCAGCTCCTGTATCCCAAGCGTTTTGTGTTAGAGCTTCTAACCATAACTTATAACTAGAAAGAGAGGCGAAATCAAAAGTAAAAAGTTGTTTGATTCCTTGAACGGCGTTAGGAAGAGTCACTGCTCTAAGGAGTAGTACCAGAGTACAGACAAAGAATGAGGGGATAAGAATTTTATTACATTTCTCAATACCCTGTACAATACCTTTACGAATAATCATATAGGCTAAAAATAGAGATAAGAAATGAAATAGTAGTGGGAAAGAGCTTTGATAATGAGTTTCCCATAATTGGGAAAAATTATTTCCAGAGTAAATTTTCCCAGAAATTGAGTAGTAAAAATAGCTCAGACCCCATCCAACGATATTAGAGTAGTAGGCTAAAATACACGTTGTTACTAAAGTAACAAATCCTCCTAACCATGCGTATTTAGGCCCCGCTGTTTTAATTAAGGTGCCTATAGGGGCTTTTTTAGTTAATTTCCCTAGAGAAAGCTCTATAATAATCAGTGGAATTGACCAGATAAATAGGAATAGAAGCCAAATCAAAATAAAGGCCCCACTACCATTTTGTGCTGCAATTCTAGGGAAACGCCAGATATTTCCAGCACCAACAGCTATTCCCATCATAGAGAAAATAAAACCTAGTCTTGAAGAGAATTGTGTCTGATTTTTGTTCATTATATTTACTCTAGTTCAACAAATTTATCTGAAAAGTGCTTGTCTGTCACACTAACAACGCAGCAATCGGACCATACATTTAATGATGTTTCGATCATGTCTAATATAGTGTAGAAGGGAAGAATTAATCCCAATAAATGTAGCGGGATATGCATCGAAGTGATCAAAGAAGATGCAAGAAAGAAGCATCCCATAGGCACTCCGGCATTGCCAATCGCACATAACGTTGCAATGAATATCCAACCAATCATCGAAAATAAAGAAAAACTAAGGCCGTTAGATATTCCTACAAAGAGCACCGTAATTAAAATAAAGGCGGCACAACCGTTCATATTGATAACAGAACATAGAGGGAAGGCTAGTCTTGATAACGAGGGTTTAATTTTCAGTTCCTCTTCAGCTAATTCCATCGTTAGAGGGAGAGTGGAGGCTGAAGATTTTGAAAAAAATGCTGTAACTAATGCCGGAGACATTTTCCTGACAATTTTCAAGGGTGAAAGCTTATTTGCTTTCAAAAGCCATGGCAAAACAATAAACCCTTGGATTAGATTGGCTCCCACTACGCAAAGAAGGTACTTGCTAAAGATAACTAAGTTTCCTTGACTTTGTGTGACTTCCTTATAGAAGAGAATAGAGAAAGCCAGTGTGGCCGGAGCGAGTAATTTAAGAACGCCTTTAGCAATATTCAAAAGTATAGAAAAGAATGTTGAAAATAGGGTCTGAGTAAAATCTTTTTGTTTTTCAGGAAGAAATAGGGAGGCAATTCCTAGTAAAGCAGCTAAAAATGTAGCTGAGATAACATTATTATCTATAAATGGCTCTAGAATATTCCCAGGAATAGTATTTGACAATACTTGAAGATATCCGGTTGAACATGCGGTTGAAGATGTTTCTAAATTCCCTTCTAAAGGCATAACAGGATAGATAATAATAAATAATCCTAGGCCAATTGTGGCAGCTATAATTGTAGTGAGTAGTGTATAGTATAGTATTTTTCTTCCCAGAGACAACATTATCTGAAAATTTTTAATTGATGTAATCGTTGCTCCGATAGCAAAAAATACTAGAGGAAGACTTAAAAACCTTAACAGTTTTAAAAAAATTCCTGATATAATTTCTGCACTTTGAAAAATTAAGGGGGAATTAAGGGAGGCTAGAACCAGCCCTATTAACATGCTTCCCAGTAGTAGGAGATTATAATTCGATTTTGCGATTTTCTTTCTCATGAATGGCACTAAAAAATTTTAATAAAAACGTAATGAGAGTATAGTGGTTCGAGAATTTCTTTTCTTTGAAATTGAAATAAAATAAAACTTTTTAAAAGTGTAACATGTCTTGTTTTAATTTGCCCACAGTTAATGAAAAATTAATGCCCGTTAGATCTAGTAATTTTCCAGATCAAGAAGAATGGGAGAATACTTTCCAGACAAAGATCACGAAGAATTCGGGCACTCATTTGAATCTAGAAAAGTATCAAGCAAATCGTCAAATACGTGTTGCTTTATTGGCACTATCTGTGTTGATAACTTTAGTTTTGTTGGCCATGCTTCTTGGTACCCTACAATTCCAAGCGTTTGTCATGACCTGGGTCTCAGTTGTGGTGGCAGTGGCTATTCCAACTATTTTATTGACCGGTGGAATGTACATTTTACATAGAATTAGCAAAAAGGTGGATATTTTATCGGGCTCAGTAATTAAACCTTTTGGGAATAGAATCTGGGCTTCTATGCCCATATGTTACTATTCTACACCTAAGGCGGATGAAAAGGAAAATATTCAAGAGATAGTTCAGGAAAACCATATAGATTTATCTACTTTAGATGCAACTAACTCTGGTGTGGCATTAGTGTATTATTATCAAGATGGTGTGGATTATAGAATTACAACTTTTGTTTTCCCTATACTTGCCACACCCTCTCTTGTTCTTATTAAGATGATCTATAACTTAATTAGATTTATTGTGATTCCTTTCCACATACTGTTGCAAATGGTTATCCAATACTTTTCTAAGAAGGATATTTCGATAGAAGACCGTTTTATTTTAAAAGATATTGTTAGAGAAATGGGACGATCTTTGGTTAATATGTTTAAGGCTCCTTTTTATGGCACAGCTTCAATGATGACAGTCTTTTATGGATTACTTAATCCTTTAGGCGGTCGTGTTGCCTATGCATGTGTAGAAAGGGACTGGAATGATGACGTCATACGTTCTCGTGGGTTGTGGTTAGCTAATCCTCAACGCAACTTTAAATTCGAAGGTGGTGGTACACGCCAAGGATTGGGACAATTTAGTCACTACTTAATTGGATGTTTCCAGCCGATTTGTATGTTCTTATTTAAGGATGGGCAGATTATTTCAGGATCGCATATATCTGCCCAATATTATCCAAATGCGCACCTTCCTGTTTATCCTGGAATAGCTGTTGTTACTGCTCCAACTCCAGAGGATAGTGAGGATAATAATGAGACGGAGACTAACGCTAGAGACACAAGGTCTTAAAGCGTTGTAAGGATTGGATTTCTTTTAGCATTCTCATGTAAAATATTTTTGATGAAAAACTTAAATAAGCTAAACTAGTTCCAAAGTTTTTCTGTCAGACGCTTTTATATTTAATATCTAAATACATCAGTTTTGAAATTCTTAGCTTTTCGTCTCGGAAAATCTTAAACAATAGTATATTATCTGGGATTGTATCCTGTGTTAGGGGTAGAAATTCAATCTTTTAGAACATCCTCTAGATTATATGAGGAAAAGAATATGACAGTACAGCAGTCACAAGATGGGATCATCCTTACCTTTCATTTCTTCTAAAAATTTCCATAGACAATCCGATGTATTCCATGAATTCGGTTGCTCTGAAGCATTTGTAAATTTTCTTATTTCTGAATTGATAGATTTAGAGGGAAGTTCTGCGATCGGGGAGGGATATTTATCTCTGTCTGAGAGTTTATTAATGCTTACTTGTGATCACGTTGTGATCCTGAAGAAGGTTATCTTCTATGGAATGCATTATGGTATTAATAAGAAGAATTCTCAAATTTTAATTGATACCTTGTCATACATAGACCTTTTATTTAAAAAATTAGGGATAAGTTCTTCAGATAGACTATCTTTATGCTCAGCTAAAATATGTGCGAATTTTGAGTTATTTTCTTTAACTGGGGATACCAGATTTCTTGATCACATTGTTAAAGATTTTCATGTGATGGAGCAGCTATTAAAAATTAATCCTCATTTAGATAATAACTTGGGTTGGCAACATTTTTGTCGGGGTGAAAAACATGAAGAGACTTCTCATTCAGCCACTGCCTATGTATATGAAGTTATAGGAAAAACTTTTTTAACTTTATACTACAAGAATAAAGAAAAGGAAACTCTAATACGAAGTTCCAATTCTTTTTCTAGGGTATTAAATTTGCTTCCACATCGAGCAAGTGCTCATGCGGATTATGCTGAATGCCTACAAATTCTCGGATTAGAGTTTGGAAACTCATCATATTTACAACAAGCTATAGATCACTTATCTAAGGCGATTTTCCTAAGTTTTAATCGTCATATTGATAACTCTGCTTATGAAAATTATCGCTATAGCTATGCTGTGGCTAAGGTAAGACTATTCGACCTTACTTATGAGAAAGAGCATTTTCATCAGGCAAATAGAATATTGTATCAAACTGTTCAAGCTTTTCCTCATATTGCTGAATTATGGGTTTTATGGGGGGAATTATTAATTCGTTCGGGTTGGCTTAACAGTAATATGAAACATATAGAGATGGGGTTAGATAAGTTAGCGTCAGCTCAGAGGAAGGGGGCTGATCCGATTATTCTTTCTGCTTTGTTGGCTAATGGTATAGCTGTATTAGGATTATACTTAGATGAACCAAATTTATTTAGAGAAAGTCGTACACGATTAGTTGCTGCTATGAGAGCTTTCCCAGGAAATCCTCATTTAATTCACGCTTTAGGATTAGTCCAGCTTTGTTCTGCTTTATATTTCAGCGATGATGCCAATTTCGCAGCTTCTGCTTCTTGTTTTAAATCTTGTATTGAATGGGATTCAGAAAATATCAACAGTTGGCAAAAATTATTTGATGTATATTTTGCATGGGGTGTGAGAAAAAAGAATGTAAGATTACTTCAGAAAGCTGTTGAAGTAGTGAAAAGACTATGTTCTTTACGTCCTGAAGTATTTTTATTTTGGAGTGATCGAGGCCTTGCGTTAAAATGTTTAGCTGAGGCAACAACAGATCTTGTTTATAAGGAAATTTATTTAGAAGAGTCTTTATTATATTATCGTAAAGCTTGGGATATTACTCATCGAATGGAGATCTTGGAATTATGGGGACATTCTTGCTATTTGCTGGCCGATCTTCAAGAATCTCAAGATTATTATGACGAGGCGTACACCCTATTATCTAATATAGATGAGGAGAAGCAGTCTTTTAGAGCTAAAATTATTCTTGCTTCTACCCTTTTAGGAAAAGGAAAACTATTGCAAGATGAGGCTCTAGTCGAAGAAGCTTTAATTATTTTAAATTCATTAATCGATGCGTATCCTGATCAAGAGGATTTATTACTCTTATTAGGAGAAGCCTGGTTATTTTTATTCTGGAAGCGACGTTCTTTGGAATCCGAAGAATTAGTTAGGGTATACTTAGAACAGGCGATTGCTTTAGGTTGTAGCGAGGCTTACTATACCCTAGGCAAGTTCTATGCTGTTAAAAAAGAGATTGGCCAGGCTTGGGCTATGGTAATGCGTTCTGTAGATTTTGGTTTCAAAATCACAGAATCACGATGGCTGAATGATCCGTGTTTAGCAAATTTACGGGCTGGACATGCATTTCATGAAGTCGTAGCTAATCAAAGAGGTAAACTATGGTGGGCGAACAAAACAGAGGCGAAGAGAAACTAGATGCGGCTCTTGGTTCAGGAAACTTAATGGATTCGAAAACTAGTCATCTCGATGATGAACTAAGTTTTAAGTTAGAGAAAGCGTTTACCTGTTTGTCTACGGATATACATTCTCATGATCTTTCCAAGATTGTCAGTGAGTATAATCCTATAGATTTAGCCTATGCTGTTTCTTGTCTTCCTCCAGATTCTCGTGCGATTCTTTATAAAAATCTCTCATGTATAGCATCGCGTGTGGCTTTTATTATAAATACAGATTCTGCTTCTCGATGGGCTATTTTTCGTAAATTGACCGACATAGAAGTCTGTGCATTAATTGATCAGATGCCTCCCGATGAAGCTGTATGGGTATTAGATGATATTCCTGATCGACGTTATCGCAGAATATTAGAATTAATAGATTCTAAAAAATCATTAAAAATTCGTGACTTACAGAAACACGGCCGTAATACTGCAGGAAGACTTATGACTAATGAATTTTTCGCATTTTTAATGGAAACTACCGTTAAAGATGTTTCTGCATGTATTAGAAATAATCCTGGGATAGATTTAACTCGACTCGTTTTTGTTTTGGATTTTAAAGGAGAACTTCAAGGTGTTGTTACTGATAGAAGTTTAATAATTAACCCTCCTGAAATTTCTTTAAAACAGATTATGAATCAGGTAGAACATAAAGTTTTGCCTGATGCAACTAGAGAAGAGGTTGTCGATTTAGTAGAACGCTATAAGATAGCTGCTCTCCCTGTTGTTGACGAAGAGAATTTCTTAATAGGTGCTATTACTTATGAAGATGTTGTAGAGGCTATAGAAGACATTGCTGATGAAACAATAGCTCGTATGGCAGGGACTACGGAAGATGTGGGGTATCACAGCTGTCATGTTGTTCAGAGATTTCTACTTAGAGCACCTTGGTTGCTAGTAACTCTCTGTGCGGGGTTGGTGAGTGCCTCAGTAATGGCATACTTTCAAAAAATTGCCCCCTCGTTATTAGCTCTGGTTATTTTCTTTATTCCTTTAATTAATGGGATGTCTGGGAATGTTGGTGTTCAATGTAGTACGATTTTAGTTCGAAGTATGGCTACGGGAACGCTTTCTTTTGGACGTCGTAGAGAAACAATCTTTAAAGAGATGAGCATTGGTTTATTGACAGGAGTTGCCCTTGGGATTCTTTGTGGGATTGTTGTTTATCTTATGGGTTTTATAGGTATGAATCTTTTTTCTGGAGGAGGGTTGCAGTTAGGAGTTACTGTAGCAGCCGGAGTGTTAGGAGCATCGTTAACAGCTACAACTTTAGGAGTTCTTTCACCATTTTTCTTTGTAAAATTAGGAGTGGATCCAGCTTTAGCCTCAGGACCTATAGTTACTGCACTAAATGATATTATGTCGATGGTGATATTCTTTTTAATCACAGGATTTCTGAACTTTTTCTTTTTCAGTTAATAATCCTTCTCAAATTATTATTTGATCACTTAATTTCATAAAGGTCCTTATTTCTTCTATATTTCACTTACATTCTAAAAAAGATCATCCAGATCTATCTTTAGATACTCAAAGGTACAAGCGATGTGTTTCTAGAGATGTCATTATTATGGTCATCTTTTTTTCTATCATCGCTGTTCTTGCCATTGTAGGTGTAGTACTTGTTGGATCTAATGTTCTTACATCTTTGATCGCGTTACTTTCCTTTGCTTGTATTGCTACATCAGTATCTTTGATAGGTCTAGTTCTAATTTTCATTTTAAATGCAGAAAAAAGAATTTTCCCGAAAATCGTTCTTCCTGATGAGATGGAATTTTCTAATGAGGAACAAACTTTTCTACAAACATTACAAAAATTATCTATTCCTGAGCAGATTAAAGAGAGGGAAATTCCAATATTATCAGAAGGTATTCCTGAGCGTGTGTTTATTAGTGGAACATTTTACCGGGAGAATCCAGAGTATAGGAATAATATTTCTACACGAGTAGAAAGTCTAGGAACATCTCTAATGAATTTTGCTAATACCTTCACTAAAGCTGTCGTACATTGCGGTAAGGAGTCGGGAAACTTAATTCAAGGGATAGTTAAGGAAATTAAGTATCTATTTATTCCTTCAATACATTCTAGGAAAAAAGAGACTTCACTTTGCTATTGTTTACAAATTTGGAGTGAGCTGTTAATGCAGCACTCTTTTGTAGACTTTATTGTTCTTGTTCTTGAAAAACCAGATATTAATCGTTTCTTAATTGAGAATTTTATAGAAATTGCTGAATCTTGGCGTATCAATCACGGAGATCCCGCCTATATTTGTAGAGCCCTACAGTCATTTAATCTTTGGCTTTATGGTTTATATATGGGTGAGCCGTGTATCGATATGCTAGAATCTTATAATCCTGATCTTCTTACTGAAGATGTTCGATCTTATTTAGAAAGTGGCAATTTTGTTCAGCTAATTTTCTCGCGAGCAGAGCCTGATTTACGTGATAAATTTGCTGAGTTTTTGGAAGGATCGATTCAGGCTTTAGCTGCTACAGAATGTCATAAAATTCGTCGCGGGATAAACTCTGATGGATATATACAAAATGATCCTTCGTTACGTTCTGTAATCGATAATCTAAACTTAAGAATGAGCTTTTGCTTGAATTTACCTTCATTTTCTTCTTGGAACTTTAGATTTGCTTTAGCAAGAAATTTAAACGGAATTTTCAATTTAAACGAATTTATTATCGATAACTATTATGACTTAGTTGCTAATCCCTTTCTGCTTATAGAACTTCTTCATAGTCATTCTAAATACCAGAGTTTTATTCAAGGATTACTCATAAAAGCCATGCCTATAAGTCATTGGAAATCTTTATTTAAGCCGATGATTGTAGGCTTATTCAGCGCAGGGATAGCTAATAAAAGAGAGTTAGAAGTAATGGCAAATCACCTAGGAGTAAGTATAGAAGATTTAACTGATGTAATTTCTTCAAACCGTTTTTTAGAAGTCTTATTTTCCAACTTATTCGAAGAATAGTTATTTAAATTCAATTTTGTGTTTTTTGGCAGAGAAGGCTGGGAAACAAGAAAAATATGAAAAAGCAATTCCTCAAAACTTTTTAAGGAATTGCTTCCATGGTTTTATTAAACCTATTTGATTAGTTTCTTATGAGCATAGTAAATACCAAAAGGTATCATGCAGTTTATAGAAAAGGCTAATAGTAGAAAGGCTGAATAACCTATTTTACCAGCTCCTGACAACTGCGTAACCTCTTCAGGAGGTAAAAAGCTAATCCATAAGGCAAATAAACAGGAAAGTATTCCTAGGAACGAAAGTAGACAGATACCAAAAAATTTTCCAGGAACTGAATACAAACGTTGTGCTTTTGGCTCCTTAATACGAAGAACTGGACCTGCAATAAATAAACAAATGTACATAGCTAAATACATTTGTATGCTTAATGCACTAAGAATCCAATAGGCTAGGTCTGCTGAATCTAAGCATAAAAAGATCAAAGTAAACAAAGTAACTACAATTGCTTGAAATAGCATAAGGTTTGTAGGAACGTTTCTTGAGTTTACTTTTTTAAACATTTTAGGAAGACAATCGTTTTGTGTAGAGACAAATAGTCCTTTAGTTCCAGCGAACATCCATGCATTCAGTTCTCCCAAGGATCCGGCAATTGTCATAACAACAACAATACTAGTCATCCAAGAAAGATTATACTTATCAAAGAATAGGGAGAATGCTTTAACAAGACCTGAAACTAGGCTAATTTCTTCTTTAGGAATAACGATAGCTATAGAAAGTGATCCTAAAACTAAGATGGCAAGTGTGGCAATTGCTCCAATAAATACT
Organism: Chlamydia poikilotherma; assembly: GCF_900239975.1. Lineage (NCBI taxonomy): Bacteria > Pseudomonadati > Chlamydiota > Chlamydiia > Chlamydiales > Chlamydiaceae > Chlamydia > Chlamydia poikilotherma. The sequence continues at coordinate 566,861 of NZ_LS992154.1, forward strand.
GCTCTAGGGTAATTTTTTCTAGGATTTACCATATCTGAAGCTAGGTTGGCATTTGCTTCTAATCCACAAAGCGCTAAGAGCATGCCTGCAAGCAATACAAAGGACGACATACCATTAATTTCAGGGAGTAGATCGCCCCAAGAAAGAGAAATGGCTATGGGATTTCCGGAGACGATCCAAAAAATAGCTAGAGCAACTAAAATTGCTCCTGGAATTAAAGTTCCTATAATAACACAGACTGAGCTGAAAAGAGCCGACGTACTAATTCCGAAGAAATTAAAAAAGGTCAGTCCCCAAAATCCAGCAAGGATAACTGTTGCTAAATAGATTTTATTATGGGCTAGATCTGGATTGATTTTATATACAAGTGTACTTGCAATGAAAGCAAGCATCGCAGGATACCAGGTCATATTATGAAACCACTGCATCCATATAGAAAAGAACCCCCACCATTTGCCCAAGGCATCACGAGTCCAGATATAGATTCCTTGAGGTTTAAAAGATGCTAATTCGGCTGAAATAAGCGCGTAGGGGATCATAAAACAGCCCACGGCAAGAGCATAAAAGAAAAGCGTTGATAAGCCGTGTTTTGCTGTTAGGGGCAAGTTCCTTAAACTAATTACTACCGCTAGAGATAACATTCCAACAGTAAACGTGCCCAGGGGTTTTGAGGGTTTTGAATGGGTATGCATAAGAGCCTTCTTTAGATTACGCTATTGTAATACTCGGGTCTAAGTAAATATCTTGAATCAAATTTAATAATTGTACGCCTTCAGTAAGAGGTTTTTGAAAAGCTTTTCTTCCCAAAATTAGCCCCATACCTCCAGCTCTTTTGTTAATCACAGCAGTTTTCGCAGCTTCTGCAAAATCATCTTTTCCCGAAGGACCTCCGGAATTAATAAGACCTACCTTACCACAGTAGCTATTCAGTACTTGGTAACGACAAAGGTCAATTGGATGATCTGAAGAGAGTTCGGAATATACTCTATCATCTGTTTTACTAAATTTGATAGCTTTAAAACCGCCATGGGATGTAGGCAGCTTTTGTTTCACGATATCAGCGCCTAAAGTTGCTCCTAAATGATCTGCCTGACCAGTTAGATCTGCGGCTGTATGATAATCTATACCATTAACAATAAAATTAGGGTTTCGTAAATAACACCACAATACTGTAGCTAACCCTAATTCCCTAGCTTTTGCGAACGCTCGAGAAACTGCGACAATTTCTTCAGAAGATGTCTTAGAACCAAAATAAATCGTTGCTCCCACAGCAACAGCTCCCATGTTATAAGCACTTTCTACTTGAGTAAAGAAAATCTGATGATATGTTGTTGGGTAAGATAGAAGCTCGTTATGGTTCAGTTTCAACATAAAGGGGATTTTATGAGCATATTTTCTTGAAAGTAGGCTCAAAACCCCGTAAGAGGAAGCTACAGCAGAGCAACCTCCTTCAATGGCTAATCGAATGATATTTTCTGGATCAAAATAAATAGGGTTTGGCGAAAAGGATGCTCCGGCTGTGTGTTCCACTCCCTGATCCACTGGAAGAATTGAAAGGTATCCGGTATTTGCTAATCTTCCATGAGAAAACATAGATTGTAAAGATCTTAATACAAGATTGCTTCTATCAGAGTAAGAGAAAACTTTATCAATAAAATCAGGGGAGGGGAGGGTAAGATTTTCTTTAGGAATATGTTTGCATTCATATTTCAACAAATTTTCCGCGTCATTGCCTAGCAAATCATATATCTTCGACATACAGTTCAGACTCCTTAAGTGGTAACAATGGTCAGTTTGTGGTTAATCAGTAAGATTTGTCAAGAATCTTTATAAAGTAATGATTAAAAAATAAAAAAGTATATTTTTAAAAATCTTTCAACATTTAAAATAGAAGGGCACTTCGTTTGTTTTAGAGTGAAACTAAATGTCACAACCCACAATTAATCCAAATTCTCATCCAGATAATCACGCTGAATCACTTCCTATTACTCCTAAACAGAAAGACACTGCTTGTAAAATACGACAATCGCAAATTATTAGCTTGATTTCAGCAGTAGTCGCAGCTGTTTTGTTGTTGACGATTCTTATTCTTCAATTGATTCCAGGAGTTCCCGTCGCCTTTAGTATAATATTGGGTTTAGGTCTTATTGTTGCCGCAGCAGTATCTTTAATATTTTTTGCTTCTTATTTTCTCCAAATTAGAAAAGTACTTTTTGAGCTTTCCAAAGCTTCAACAGAACTTCGAGAAGCTTTTGCTAATTTTTCCTTGGATTTAATACGGAATATAGAACCACAAAGAATTACACGACCTCCACGATATGGTTTGAGAACTCGACCTAGAGGTCCGAGATTGATTTCAACTCAAGTGTCTTCACCAACACCCACACCAGCTCCTACACCAACTATACAGACAGTCTCTCCAGAGCCTCCTCAAGAACAACCAATAGAAACTCTCCCACCAACTCCTAGAGAAGAACCTTCATTACCTCCAGAAGTTCCAATTCAGGTTGAGGAAGGAGCGGTTCCGGGTATTGTTCCTGAACCTGTTGCTGGACCATCAGTAGAAATGGACGTAGATTCCCTATTTCAAAGTAATCTATTGCGGTTACTTGATCTTGCTGAGGGAGGAACTATATATCCCGGCATAGATAAACATCCGAAATACCAAAAAGAGCATCAAAACGCCTGTAAAATATTTTCTAACTTTTGCGGAGGAGTGGCGAGACTTTTGGATAAGATGAGAAAAGGAGAGGTACCCATAACTCATGGGGAAATACTCTCAATGTTTACTCCCCCAATTTTTGGTAGGGATAGCCACTCAATATTATGTATTACCTGTAACGGAAAAAATGCATTTTCAAGCGACTTTTCAGGCGCTTTTTGGTTGCATAATGCTTTTAAAGATTCTAAACATACAAAAGGCTTATTTGATATTGTTCGGATCTTGAAAAAATCGAATCAGCTAATGGAAAACGTTGAGGATCAACAGACAGCCTACACAGCAACTCTAGTCAGTCTAAACGTATTGTTATCTGGTTGGTGTCTATGTAATCAGAGTCTTGCTGCGAATATCGTGGGTTCTGTACAGGCATTAAGAAGATCTGAAGAAGATAAAAGGATCATCCTTGAGATGTTGAATTCTGGAAATGTTCTTGGAGCTTTGGTGTTTACGCACGGCGATAGAAATCCGGATATAAAAGCGATTATGCGCATCAATGATTTAGATTTAGAAGGTGAACCTCTACCAAATCCGCAAAATGCGCTTGAAATACTGTATGAACATATCGATCCTTATAACGTGCGTGCAATTACGGTAATGGGAGACTTGGCAGAAACATCTTCAGAACAAAATGAGAATCTTATCAGACAATCCCGGAGTATTTTCGAGAAATTGGGTGAAAGCTTGCCAACGACTGCAGCGGGATTAGGTTATGATATATGGAAGCGTAGTAATGTAAATCTAAATGCAAGATATAATGAAACAAGGAGATTCTTAGCTGAGCATCCCGCCACATCTACATCTATGATATTTTCATTCCTACGAGCTATTCGTGGCGCACCAAAATTACAATCACGTATAAAAAATTATCTTCCTTATGCAGGTAAGGAGGCTGTGGGTTCTCTTTTATCGACATTAATATTGGGCGGATACTCTTTAGGGCTATTTACCTATCGACAAATTGAAGGGTTATGCAATGCTCTAGAGATTTCTGAGCGAGACTTAATCCGGCTCATTGTGTCTAGAAAAATAGCAGAAACGATCCTTCCTAGATTGTTGTAATAAAAATGAATTTTAGCTTTATAAGCGGTATCATAAATAGGGATTTTGATAATTTAATCCCTATTCACTTTTTATATTTCAAACATTAAACTTGATCTTAAAATATAGCCCTCATGTTAATAGCATAGACTTAATTTTTATAAAATTTCAGGTTTACTTCGTGTTTGAGAAAGACTCTCCTATTATTTCTGTGAAAAATTTAAATAAAGAAATAGGGCATCATCGTATTTTAAATGATATTTCTTTCTCTGTTTATTCAGGTGAAATTTTTGGGGTTATCGGACATAGCGGTTCTGGGAAAAGCACATTATTGCGTTGTTTAGATTTCCTTATTTCACCAACTTCAGGATCTATCTCTATTGCAGGATTTAATAATCTTAACTCAAACAAAAAAATTTCTCGTTTAGTCTTTGCCAAGCGTGTTGCTTACATTTCTCAAAGTTGCGGATTATTTTTAGCAAAAACGGTATTCGAAAATATAGCTTATCCTTTGAAAATTCGTTATCCTGATATGACGAAATCTCTAATTGAAGAGAAAATAGACGATGCTTTGCATTTCCTAAATTTGTATGAAAGGAAGCACGCATACCCTAGTAGATTAAGCGGAGGACAGAAACAAAAGGTCGCTATCGCGATAGCTATTGTATCTGATCCTATTGTTTTACTTTGCGATGAAATTACCTCAGCGTTAGATCCAAGATCAACTGAAGATATTACTGATAAATTATTACAGTTAAATGAGGAAAGAGGGATTACTCAAGTTTTTGTTTCTCACGAAATTGAGGTAATTAAAAAACTCTGTTGTCAAACTTTAGTTATCCATCAAGGTGCTATTGAAGAATTAGGTCCTACAGATAAGCTTTTTTTAAATCCTCATAGCTCGGTTACTGAAGAACTTTTTCATATGAATTCGATTGCTAAAGGAATTTACGATCATAGAGAGAATGAGGAAATTTTGAGACTAGGTTTCCCAAAAGGTTTAGCAGTTCAAGGGATGATCAGTCAACTGATTCAAAATGGAGAAATAGCTATCAATATCCTTTCTGGAGATATCAATCTCTTTCGTAAGATTCCCTTGGGTTTTCTGATTGTGGCTTTATCTGGAAGTAGAGAACAAAGAGAGCGGGCAAAAGAGATTCTTGTAACAAAGGGAGTTATTGTACAACAATTCCAGAAGTCAAGATAGTGGGGGATGAAATATGCAAAGAGATATGATCTATCTATTGATTAAAGAAACAGGAAGCACCTTATATATGGTGGCCGCGTCTTTTTTCTTCTCATCAATTTTAGGCGGACTTTTAGGATTGGGACTTTTTGTAACAGCTCCCTATGGGTTAAAACCAATGAAGAGCATTTATTCTGCAACTTCTGTTGTGTTGAGCTTCCTCACGGCTATTCCTTTCGCTATTTTAATTGTTATCCTATTCCCGGTAACGCGATGGATAGTGGGAACATCTTTAGGAGCAACGGCCTCTATAGTCCCTTTGACTTTGGGAGCGTTACCTCTAGTGGCTTCTTTTGTGTCCGATGCGTTGCGTACAGGAGCATTGACATGTGTTGAGCCCTCCATTGCTTTGGGGATACCTAGATTAAAAATAGTAAAAGACATTCTTTTCCCAGAAATTTTTCCGCAGCTGATCTTTTCATTAAAATCCTTAATTGTGCATCTAATTGCTTGTTCTACCTTTGCTGGATTCGTTGGAGGTGGAGGATTAGGGCAGATTTTATTGCAATATGGTTACTATCGCTTTGACTTTTCCATAACTTTATCTGTGTTGGTTATTACTTTGTTTTTTATTGAAGGTATCCGGATTTTGGGAGATACTTGGGGCCGGCGCATATTAAGACGTCGGGGGATTTTATGAAAAAAATAAAATTACTAGCGCTAGTTGCTTTGCTAGTCTCTTTAACTGGATGTAATAGAAATTCTGAAGAGATTTTACGCATTGCTGCAAGTCCTACACCACACGCAGAGCTTCTCTACAACTTGCAAAAAGAAGCAAAATCCTTCGGATTATATCTCAAAATACTTCCTGTAGATGATTATCGTGTGCCCAATCGTTTGCTTTTAGATAAACAAATAGAGGCTAATTACTTTCAACACGAAGATTTTTTAAAAGATGAATGTAAACGTTATCATTGTGAAGGAAAGCTTGTTGTTTTAGCTAAAGTTCACTTAGAACCTATGGGGTTATATTCTAATAAAATTCAGTCTCTTGAAGAGCTTAAAAATAAAAAGCAATTACGCATAGCTGTTCCTGTAGATAGAACAAATGAACAACGTGCCCTGGATCTATTGCGAGATTGTGGTTTAATTGCTTATAACGAAGTTTCTAATCTAGATATTACTGCGAAAGATGTTTGTAGTTGTGGAGATAGAAAAGTTGTTATTATAGAGATAGCAGCACCTTTATTGGTATCTTCGTTACCCGATGTAGATGCTGCCGTTATTCCTGGAAATTTTGCTGTTACTGCCGGATTTTATCCCCATAAAAATAGTCTTTGCTTAGAAGATGTCCACACATCTAAATATACTAATATTGTTGTCGTGCGTGCTGAAGACGTAAATGATCCTCAGATACAAAAACTACGTCAATTGTTTGAAAGTGATTCAGTGAAAGACTTCTTTAACACAAAATACAAAGAAAGTTTTTTACTCCAATAATAAATCGAACCCACACATTAAAGTGGGCTGAATGAATTGATAGGTTCCTCTATAAAAATATACATTTTCAGATAGTAATTTTTCTTGAGGTATTTCTTGTTGTGACCTATCCTTTTCCCTGATTATTAGTAATTTGAAAAGAAATAAGGGCGGGTCTATGTCAGGTTTTATAAATTTAGGTCCTAAAACTCCTCTAGGCTCTCCTTTTGAAGTCTCGTTGTTGCCTGATAACGCAGGAATCAATATTTTAGGCTCAATTCCTATAATCGGAATATGGTTTGGTTTAAAACGCATTGCTGCAATTTCTGAGTATAGTACAATTTTTGGACCTCATACGGGAATCAATCGAGTTATTATCAAGGATCTGGGTAGTGGAAATTATCATACGCAAAGTATAACTTCTTATACGCGAGGCCACTATTTCAGAGGAATTGCAGAAATTTCAGGTTTAGGGGTTGTTCTGACAATTCTAGAATTCATAGCTAGTGTCCTTCAACTTATTATTCTGATTGCGCTTCTTTTGACCGCAATTCTTACACTTATTGTTGTTATTCCATTTACTTTTGTGTGTTCGGCGGTTTTAGCTAGAAAGCAGATCATTAATAAGTATAGATTCCAAGATATGAGTGAAAGCAAATATGAAAAGAAGATAAAAGAAGAGAATGCAAAAAAGAATAGAATTGGTTGGCATGAAGAGCCAGTGAATTTGATATCAATATTTAATAACATATTGTTCTCTTCTTAAATATTCTGTCTGATTATTGTTTAATTTTTATCAAGAACACGACATGAATAAGTCATGTTGTTGTCTAGAAAAGATGGCTAAAAGGAACGTTTAAAGCTGTATTGACTTTTTTCGTGTTGCTGGATATAAGGCATTCTTTTAATGCAACGTATGATTCGACATTTATGTTGTATTTCTTTTAGGTGTTTTATGTTTCCTTTCTTTAAAAATCGAGAGTTGCACAAAACGAAAACTTCTAAAAAAACAGCTTCTACAATTAAACATGCAAAGCATTACTTAAACGGGTATTTAAAGAAAATAGAGCACATTGTTGCTGCCAAACCTAAAGAAGTGATAGAAGCATGGAATGAAATGTTAGGAACCAAGTATAATGGAATGTTCCAAGCTTTAGGATTTAAGGATCATATTCTATTAGTAAAGATTTACAATTCTTCTTTATACGCTTCACTAAAGCAAACGCATCAAAGTAGTTTAATCGCTCGCTTGCACCAAGTAGTTCCTCACGCCAAGATCAAGGAAATACAGTTTTTGTTAGGATAATGTATGGACGCAAAAGAAAAAAGTTACGACGCCTCAGCTATTACCGTTTTAGAAGGGCTTCAAGCCGTTCGTGAGCGTCCTGGGATGTATATTGGAGATACTGGGATTGCAGGACTTCATCATTTAGTTTATGAAGTTATAGATAACAGTATTGACGAAGCTATGGCTGGATATTGTTCTGAAATCCATGTGAGGATTTTAGAAGATGGCAGTATTACTATATCTGACAATGGTCGAGGTATTCCAATACAGATTCATGAAAAAGAATCTAAAAAACAAGGTAGAGACGTTTCTGCTTTGGAAGTTGTTCTCACGGTACTTCATGCTGGAGGGAAATTTGATAAAGATAGCTATAAAGTATCTGGAGGATTGCACGGTGTTGGAGTATCTTGTGTTAATGCTTTGGCAGAAAAACTTGTGGCAACGGTTTATAAAGATAAGCAAGCTTATCAAATGGAGTTTTCTAGAGGGATTCCTGTAACAGCTTTACAAGCTTTAGGAGCTACGGATAAGCAAGGAACAGAAATCACTTTCTATCCCGATAATAAAATTTTTTCCTCTTGTATTTTCGATCGTTCTATTCTCATTAAAAGAATAAGAGAACTCGCGTTCTTAAATCGAGGCGTGACCATCATTTTCGAAGACGATCGTGATGTGAGTTTTGATAAGGTTGTTTTTTTCTATGAAGGAGGAATTCAGTCTTTCGTCAGCTATTTAAACCAGAATAAAGAGAGTCTTTTCCCCGAGCCTATTTATATTTCAGGGATTCGAGCGGGGGATGACGGCGATATTGAATTTGAAGCAGCTCTTCAATGGAATTCTGGATACTCTGAATTAATTTATTCTTATGCAAATAATATTCCTACCCGTCAGGGGGGTACGCATCTTACAGGATTTTCTACAGCATTAACTCGTGTACTTAATGCCTATATTAAAGCTCACAATCTAGCTAAAAATGATAAGTTGTCCTTAACAGGAGAGGATATTCGCGAAGGACTCACCGCGGTGGTTTCCGTTAAAGTTCCCAACCCTCAATTTGAAGGTCAGACTAAGCAAAAATTAGGAAATAGTGATGTAGGCTCTGTATCGCAACAGATCACAGGAGAAACGTTAACGACATTTTTTGATGAGAACCCTCAGATCGCCAAGATGATTGTGGAAAAGGTTTTCATTGCAGCTCAGGCTAGAGAGGCTGCGAAGAAGGCTCGAGAGTTGACGTTAAGAAAAAGTGCTTTAGATAGTGCACGACTTCCAGGGAAACTTATCGATTGTTTAGAAAAAGATCCTGGAAAATGTGAGATGTATATTGTGGAGGGAGATTCTGCTGGAGGCTCAGCTAAGCAAGGTAGGGATCGTCGTTTCCAAGCTATTCTTCCTATTCGAGGTAAAATCTTAAACGTAGAAAAAGCTCGTTTACAAAAGATTTTCCAAAACCAAGAGATTGGAACAATCATAGCAGCTTTAGGTTGTGGCATCGGTTCGGACAATTTCAATTTAAGTAAGTTGCGCTATCGACGTATAATTATCATGACAGATGCTGATGTTGATGGTTCCCACATTCGCACACTACTATTAACATTCTTCTATCGTCATATGACTGCATTAATTGAAAATGAATGCGTCTATATAGCCCAGCCTCCTTTATATAAAGTAAGTAAGAAAAAAGATTTCCGCTATATCCTTTCTGAAAAAGAAATGGATGATTACCTCTTAACACTAGGAATTCGAGACAGTAAACTTGTTTTCAAAAATGGAGATCGTGAAATAAGCGGAGAGGCTCTAGATAACTTTGTAAAGCTTATTTTAAACGTAGAAAACTTTATAGTTGCTTTAGAGAAAAAAGCGGTGCCTTTCTCTGAATTTTTAGAGATGCGAAAAGAAACTTCTGGATATCCTCTATACTACTGTCCTCCCAAGAGTGGCAAGCAAGGAGGACGTTATTTCTATTCTACTGAAGAGAAGGATCAAGAAATTCTAAATTCTGAAGACCCTGATTCTGTAAAGGTTATCGAATTATATAAAACAGCTGTTTTCGCAGAGATTCAAGAAGAGCTTCGAGACTATGGTTTAGATATCCGTCATTATCTTAACCCAAAAGATTCTGAGATGGTAATTATAAATGAAGATTCAAAAACACTTCCATATACTTGCTATACTTTGAAAGAAGTTATCGATCATCTTAAAACCCTCGGAAGAAAGGGAATAGAGATCCAGCGTTATAAAGGTCTTGGAGAGATGAACGCAGATCAACTTTGGGATACAACTATGAATCCTGAACAAAGAACTTTAGTACGTGTATCATTGAAAGATGCTGTAGAGGCTGATCATATCTTCACCATGCTTATGGGAGAAGAGGTTCCTCCAAGAAGAGAATTTATCGAAAATCACGCTCTATCAGTTAAGATGAACAATTTAGATATTTAGGAGACAGTTATCATTATGTTTAACAAAGAAGAAATCATTGTCCCTAAAAATCTAGAAGAAGAAATGAAGGAAAGTTACCTTCGTTATTCTATGTCGGTAATTATTTCCCGAGCACTTCCTGATGTTCGTGATGGTTTAAAACCTTCACAGAGACGCATTCTTTATGCAATGAAACAGCTAAATCTTACGCCCGGAGCCAAACATCGTAAATGTGCTAAAATTTGCGGTGACACCTCTGGAGACTACCATCCTCATGGTGAAAGTGTTATTTATCCCACATTGGTCCGTATGGCTCAAAATTGGGCGTTGCGTTACCCATTGGTAGACGGTCAAGGAAACTTTGGTTCTATTGACGGTGACCCCGCAGCTGCTATGCGTTATACAGAGGCTCGTCTAACACATAGCGCAATTTTCCTAATGGAAGATTTAGATAAAGATACCGTAGACATGGTCTCGAACTATGATGAAACGAAACATGAGCCTGTTGTCTTTCCTTCGAAATTCCCTAATCTTCTTTGTAATGGTTCTTCAGGTATTGCTGTCGGTATGGCAACAAATATCCCTCCGCATAATCTTGGGGAATTAATTGAGGCCACCCTATTAGTATTGAGTAACCCTAATACTTCTATTGAAGAAATCTTGGAGGTCATGCCTGGTCCTGATTTTCCAACAGGAGGATTAATTTGTGGTGGTGAGGGTATTCGCTCTACTTACCATACAGGAAGAGGAAAGATAAAAGTCCGCGCACGTCTTCATGTAGAAGAGAATGCAGACAAGCATCGGGAGAATATTATTCTTACTGAGATGCCTTATAATGTAAATAAGTCCAGATTAATCGAGCAAATTGCAGATCTTGTTAATGATAAAACATTGGCAGGAATTTCAGACGTTCGAGATGAATCAGATAAAGATGGTATCCGAGTTGTTCTTGAGCTAAAGAAAGGAGAATCTTCGGAGATTGTTATCAACCGTCTCTACAAGTTTACTGATATTCAAGTAACCTTTGGTGCAAATATGCTGGCCTTGGATAAAAATCTTCCAAGGACCATGAATATTCATAGAATGATTTCTGCCTGGATACGTCACCGTACAGAAGTCATTCGCAGAAGAACACGTTATGAATTGAATAAAGCTGAAGCACGTGCGCACATTCTTGAAGGTTTCTTAAAAGCTCTTTCTTGTTTGGATGATGTTGTTCGCACAATTCGTAACAGTGACAGCAAGGAACATGCTAAGCATCAGCTGATTGAGAATTTCGGATTTACCGAGTATCAATCTGTAGCTATCCTTGAATTGCGTTTGTATCAACTTACAGGATTAGAAGCTGAGAAAATTCAAAAAGAATACGATGAGTTACTAAATAAAATTGCCTATTATAAACGTGTTCTTTCTGATGAAGGTTTAGTCAAAGATATCATTAGAAATGAACTACAAGACATTCAGAGAGTTCATAAAACTCCTCGTAGAACTACGATAGAATTTGATGCTGATAATATTCGTGATATTGAAGATATTATCAATAATGAACCTGTAATTATTACCATATCTGGTGATGATTACGTAAAAAGAATGCCTATAAAAGTCTTTAGAGAGCAGAAACGTGGTGGTCACGGGGTTTCTGGATTCGACATGAAGAAAGGTTCAGATTTCTTAAAAGCGGTATATTCAGCATCCACAAAAGACTACCTATTAATCTTTACCAATTTTGGCCAATGTTACTGGCTAAAAGTATGGCAGTTACCGGAAGGTGAAAGACGCGCTAAGGGTAAACCAATTATTAATTTCCTTGAAGGTATCCGTCCTGGAGAACAACTTGCTGCAGTTCTTAATGTTAAGAATTTTGAAAATGCTGGATTCTTATTCCTGGCGACAAAGCATGGTGTTGTTAAAAAGGTGGCTCTTGATGCTTTCAGTAATCCTAGAAAGAAAGGTATTCGTGCTTTAGAAATAGATGATGGAGATGAACTCATCGCTGCTGCTCATATTACCAGTGAGGAAGAAAAAGTTATGCTCTTTACTAGATTAGGTATGGCGGTACGTTTCCCTCACGACAAAGTGCGTCCCATGGGAAGAACAGCGCGTGGTGTACGTGGTGTTTCATTGAAAAATGAAAATGATCGTGTAGTTGCTTGCCAAATTGTTAAGGATGATCAATCTGTTCTTGTTGTTTGCGATAACGGTTTTGGAAAACGTTCTCAAGTGGGAGACTTCCGAGAAACTAATCGTGGTGGTGTAGGAGTCCGCTCAATCCTTATCAATGAAAGAAATGGGGATGTTCTTGGAGCTATTTCTGTTACAGATCATGATAGTATCTTATTGATGTCAGGACAAGGACAAGCTATCCGTATTAATATGCAAGATGTACGTGTTATGGGAAGATCTACCCAAGGCGTGCGCTTAGTTTATGTTAAAGATGGCGATATCCTGGTTGCTATGGAAAAACTCTCTTTAAATGAAGATGAAACTCTATCAGATATTGAAGAAGAGACCACCACACCACAAGTATAAAGGAATAATGCTGTGTTTATAGTTATTGAAGGATGTGAAGGTTCAGGGAAAAGTTCCTTAACAAAACTTCTAAAAGATAGACTAATAGCTGAGGGGAAAGCAGTTGTCGCTACTAGAGAACCCGGAGGGTCTCCTCTAGGAGAGCAGGTGCGTAATTTAATTTTAGCTCCATCCACAACATCAATTTCCCCTTATGCGGAATTATTTCTATTTCTTGCTGCACGCGCACAGCACATAACTGAAAAAATACTTCCAGCTTTAGAATCAGGAAAAATTGTCATTTGTGATAGATTCCATGATTCTACAATTGTCTATCAAGGAATAGCCGAGGGATTAGGTAAAGATTATGTGACAAACCTTTGTCACCATGTCGTAGGAGAGAAAAAGTTCCTTCCTAATCTTACTTGTCTTTTAGATATTCCTCCTGACGAAGGGCTAAGAAGAAAACAACAACAAAAATCCTTAGATAAATTCGAAGATAAGCCTTTGGTATATCATACAAAAATCCGTGAAGGATTTTTATCTCTTGCGGAAGCACACCCTCATAGCTATCTTATTTTAGATGGGAGACAACCCATCGAAGAGTCTCTTAATAAAGTTATGACTGCCTATACAGAATTAGCGTTATGCAAATAGAAGAAAAGGTTGTTAATCAACCCTGGGAAGCCTTACTTCATAATATTAATCAAGGGAAGATCTCTCATGCAATTTTATTGCACGGGAATTCGTTAACTTTGCTTTCACAATATGCATATAATTTAGCAGCGCATATTCTTCTTAAAGATACCCCTGAAGCACAATATAAGATTTCCCAACGAATCCATCCTGACATTCATGAATTTTTCCCCTCTGGGAAAGGAAGATTGCATTCTATAGAGATTCCTAGGGATATCAAAAAAGAGATAGGAATTCTTTCCTATGAAGGGTGTTATAAAATCTATATCATTCATGAAGTAGATCGCATGACTTTACCAGCGATCTCTGTATTTTTAAAAGTACTTGAAGATGCACCTTCGCATAGCGTGATTTTACTCACATCTACAAAGCTACAGCGTATACCCGCTACGATTCTTTCTCGTAGCTTATCTATATACATTCAAGGTGACGAGGATATAGCTCCTAATAAAGATGATCTTGAATATCTCTTAAAATATGCTTCTGGAAAAATGAAAATCACAGAAGTAGGACAAATAGTCAAAGGTAATGCTGATACAGATAAGCAAGTTCTTAGAGATAAAGCAAAATACCTTTTAGAAGTTCTTCTTAAGTTATTTAGAGATCGATTTATGCTTTCTTTAAATATTAGCGCAAGCGCAATGGCATATCCTAAATACGCTGAGGATATTCTTAATCTACCCATTCTACCTTTAGAAAAGGTGTTGATTATTGTGGAGAAAGCTTATCAAGCTTTAGATAACTCTTCATCAGCGACAAGTTGTATGGAATGGGTTGCCCTACAACTCGCATCACTGAATAATCGTTTCAAAGGATTAACTTAAAGCGTTGTCCATAGAGGAATAGTTTCTTGCATTCTTTGTAAAACAAGAGCGGGAATCTCATGACCTCCATTAAAAGAAATGAACTCTCCCTGTAGACGTGAGGATAAGAGTTTATTTAATCTTTCACCATGATAATAGGGTAGAATGGTATCTTGATACCCATGACTTTGAATAAAGGGAACTTTAGCACAAAGATTCACATTATTTTCCCAACCCTTATCTAATAGTAAAGCTCCAGAATAAATTAAAACTCCTCTATAGGGAATTTTAGAAGATAGCACAAGATGTGTTGTCATCATAGCACCCTGACTGAATCCTCCAAGAATAACGTCATATCGAGGTCGATCCAACTCTTCAATAAGATTTTCTAAAGCTATTTTTGGTTTTTCAAAATCTATATTAAATAATGTTTGGTATTGCTGCTCTGTTTCTGGATTAATATCAGGATTCGAAATCAAACTTTGAAATAAAGGAACATCTAAAGGAAACCATGCTCTTCCGCCACCAAATTCATAAGGAAGTTGTTCTATCCCGTGGGGAAATATCCATGTGGGGCGTACACCTTTGAAAGGGCATGCTGAAGGAAAAAACGCTAGGTTATCAGCATCTGCTCCATAACCATGACAAAAAATAATAACAGGATCATCGGGATCTCCAGGACATACTATGGCGTCTAATCCAGCAAACTTACGACGAAAAAATGAATACTCCATGAATGCTCTCAAAGGTGATTTTTTGTGAAATTTTAGATGAAGTTAGTCGGATTGATTTTAGAGATCAAGACTTTCTTATAAGTCAGTAAGTATAAAAAAATTAGAAATTTTCTTCCATAAACGAAATGATTAATCTCATTTATATTAAATAACTTTAACCTTCTTTATAAAATAGAAGCTGTATTTAAAAAACTTGGATTTAGAAATATGCCTATGATAAAGTCTCTTCAGGAAAATATTAAACCAGCTTTTTACTAAGATAATCGTTTAATTTTCGCTTAATAAAGTACTAAGAGTGATTAATTCTGGAGCTTTTATGTCCGTTACTGATCCAGATTTTTGTTTGAACCAAGCTTCAGATTATTTACATCAGGGAAAGATTGTAGCCTTCCCTACAGATACTGTCTATGGTTTGGCCGTAGCATTAAATTCTCTAAATGCAGAAGAACATATTTATTCTCTAAAACATAGGGATAAAGGAAAATCTTTAGTCATTTATGTAAACACACTTGAAGATATTGAAAAACTCTCAGGTTATCCTTTATCTTCGCAAGCGATCAAACTTGCTCAAGAGTTCCTTCCAGGACCTTTAACTTTACTTGTGGATCATAGAAATTCTCGATTTCCTCAAGAAAAATTGGGATTTAGGATTCTCGCTCTTCCTATAATAAATAGATTGATTGATCTATCAGGTCCTTTACTTGGAACCTCTGCAAATATTTCCAATTTTCCCCCAGCAATAATTTCTGATGAAGTTATCGACGATTTTCCAAATGAAGATATTTTTATTATTCCTGGCCAATGTTTCTATGGATTGGAATCGACAGTAGTATCTACGGATCCATTAAAGATATATCGTGAGGGAGTAATCTCTCGTGATACCATCGAAAAGGTTATGGGGAAAAGTATAGAATCGTGCTTGGCTCACCATACATTTTCTCAACATGTTACAATTTATACTGTAAGGGATGATAAGGCATTAAAAGAGTTTCTTCAACTCCACTCGAATTTTCAAGGTCTTATTTGTGAAGATCCTCAATCATGTAATTTTTATCCTACCTTGCGAAAAGCATTGAGATCTTCGAAACCAGAAGTTGTATTTGTTTATAATCAACACACATCTTTATACCCCGAACTTATTTCTTATTTAGCACCTTATACCTATACGCATCCCAGGTGAATTTCATGATCATAGATATGCACTGCGACCTTCTTTCTCATGAAACTTTTTCTGATCAAGATCCCTTTGTTCGCTGTTCCCCTAGTCAACTACTTTCTGGGGGAGTTAATAAACAAGTGTGCGCTATATTTACTGAACATAGTGAAAGCTCTCCGAGTGCTGATAAACAAAATCAATTATTTTTCAGCCTTCCAGAATCAGATAAACATATCCAACTCATCTCCTTTGATTCCGACATTTTAGATAAAGACAACAATAAAAACTCTCTCTCACTTGTTCGTAGTATAGAAAATGCCTCTGGATTAGGTTCCGATTACGAAAATCTTAGGGAACTTTTGAATAAGCTAATTGATCTATTTTCTATGGGACCCATTGCTTATTTAGGTATCGTCTGGAATGGAAGAAATCGTTTTGGAGGTGGTGTTTTTGATCCCCATAAACTGACTACCGACGGTAAACGTTTATTAGAGGTTATGGAACAACTAGCTATTCCCATAGATCTCAGCCATTGTTGTGATAGGCTTTCCGATGATATTCTAGATTATACTCTAGATAAATTGCCTACTATGCAGGTTCTCGCTAGTCATTCCAACTTTCGAGAAGTTCAAAACATCCCCAGGAACCTTACCAGTGCTCATGCAAAAGAAATTGCATCTAGAGGCGGGGTAATTGGTTTAAACATCGTGAACTACTTCGTGGGATCATCTTTAAAAGATTTGCAAAAGCATATTCACCATGCTGAAAAAATTGGGATCTTGGATAAACTTGTCCTAGGGACAGACTTTTTCTATTCTGATGAACAAAAGAAGTTTTTCCCTGAATGTTCTACAGCTAAAGATCACCCGAACATTCATAATATTCTACGAGATAGTTTGCGTACAGAAGATTCGGAAAATATACTTTGGCGATCTGCTCAGATATTTTTAGATCAAACACTACGTCGTCAACGAGGAAGAAAAAAAATCCGTTTAGATATATAAAAAAGCCCGAAGGGCATACTTCGAGCTTTTCTTAAGATAGTGCCTAAGAAGATCAATCTTGTGAGTCTTCTTCAGTTTCTTCTGTCTCATTATTTTGTTGGTTCCTTTCGTCAGAAGAATGATCGGTTGAAGACGAACTTTCAGAAGTAACTGCTTCAGATGATGAACTATTTTTTGTCTTCTTCTTTTCCCACCAGCTATTAAGACGACTGCGTACAGTTGGGCTACTACCAGCAGCATTTAACGAAAGATTAGAGCTACCTCTTCTTACTGGGGTAGGAGCTAGCATTTGTTCGGCTCTATTTAATTGTTGCTGTATTTGATCAATTGTTGATTTAGCTGCATCTAATTCTGCTGTTTTTTCTAATAATAGACGACGGGATCTAGCAATTTCTGTATCAAAATCACAATTCAATCTCTCTATCATGCTGTGTTGGTTTGCAACAACTCTAGAGAGATCTTCGTTAAGATTAGCTATACGAGCTGCTTTTTTTTGGGTATCCGCAACCAGATCTCTAATCCTATCTTCAAGTTGCTGTACTTTAACTTTTTCATTAGCCAATTCAACCTGAAGCACTTGAATTTGTTGTTCTTGTTGCTGAATGGTAGTTTCAGCTTCTTGTAGACGTGTCTGAGGTAGAGTATTTTCTTCGTTAGCCCGCCTTAACCCTTCTTCAGCGTGCTGTAAACGTAATTGTAGGTCAACACCAGTTTGTTTTTCTATTTCAAGTTCTCCGGAAACTTCTGCAAGCTGTCTTTGAGATTCATCTAGTTCTGTTTGTAGACGAGAGATCTCTGCTATTTTCTGTTCGACGACTCCCCTAGTTCTTATAATTTCGCTAGCCAGCACATCTTCTTCTTCATGGGGTGAATAGGGCTTTTTAAGAATACGCATGGCTATCCCAAAGGAGATCAAACTTGTGCCTAAGGCAAGAACTGTGGCTCCCAAAGCAATAGAGAATGCAGAAGGTAAACTAGCAATCGTAAGAGTTAAAAGTAAGATCCCGGATATAACTAAAATAACCCCCACAGCAATAAGAGTGATACTCACAATCTTACGACTGATATGAGAATTCTGACAGACCCGCTTTAATACGGAAACCTTTTCTATTGCCTCTTCGTGAGAGGAGGAACGTGATATAGGAGAAGTCATAATTGAAACTATTTAAAATAATAAAATCGATGAAAATTTTAACAAATATGTTATTAATTTTCAGTATATAATAAAGCTTTTAATTCTTTAAACCCAAAGGGTTATTAAGATTTCTTTGCAATTAAACACTATTGCGTCGGTGCGATTCCGTGACAGGGAATTCTTCTTCGGCATCTTCAAAATCAGCATCAGATTCATCGTCATCACTTGCAGAAGTTGGGAGAGTAATAGCTAGTAAAGTGCCAGGAGTGCTTCCTTCTGGTCCTGGAAGAGGAGCAGTGGTTTCTTGCATACCAGGTAGGAAAGAACCTAAAAATTGCGATGTGGATGAAATGGATGAAGAAATTGTACCTAACCATGACGAGGTTATAGGAGCCGGGGCCGGGGGAATCGATTTCTCTAGTTCTAAACTGGAAATTCGATTTTTATAGTGGGTAATTTGAGCATTTTTTGAAGTGATTTCAGTATTCAGGTTTAAATTTCTAGTATTGACTTCCTGAAGATTACGCTCTAATAGGGTTGAGCGCGATACCGCACTTTCTAAACTTTTTTCGAATATCGTTCTTTCGGTTTTTCTTAACTTGTGTTCATATTGCGTTAAATACAGATGGGTGACTCCCTGAGCGCTTAAACTAAAGGCTCGGATATCTTGAAGACCTCCAATAAATAGGGCAGCTCCTGTAATACCTAGGCCTAAACTAATTCCAGGACGGAACCAGGAAGTTATTAAAAGCTCTGAAATAACAGCGCTGACTATGCAACCTATGCCGAGAATAATTTCAATCAGGGCGATTAATGTTCTAGTTTTTCCCATACAATGGACCCTACCATAGGTTAACACATCTAATGAGGAGGGGAAGAGTATAGATAAAACGGGTGCGGTATTCTTTTCTTTTGGAATGGGTAGACCTTGATCTCTAAGAGAACTTTTTATTTCCAGGTAGTTCTTTCTCCAAATGGCGTTTTGGAAATAGACAACCCTGAGACAGTAGGCAATAACCGCAGAGCCTATAACGATTGCGGAAACCCCTAGAGAAATACTTAAAGCTGAGGGGAGTCCTAAAGGAAGGATTAATACGCATACCCCAACAAGAAGTAGGATAATACCTAGAGCAAAAGCGCCGACAACAGCTAGAAAAGTCTGCCTTTCATTTTTAATGAAGTTTCGGTTATTGGCCAAAATAGAAATATTTCTTACTTGATTTTCTGAATTTTTAATTTGAATCTCATCGGGAATAGCCATAAAACTAACAAAAAAACTTTCTTAAAAGAAATATGCTACCATCTGATTATAAATCGTGCAAATCTAATTTTGTTTTAAAAACCCGAAGTTAGTTTGCATTATTATTACAATATAACGAAGCGTATATAATACTATTTTTTTGAAAAAATTGAGAAATGAGAGTGGCTCCACCTGCTTGTGGAGCGGGCTCTCAAATTTTGATTAATTAGAAGAAAAGCTACAAGACTGGTTCTTGTAATGAGATTGAATAATTTCTACAGCATCTTCTGATGAATCAACTAGGTATAAATTTTTTGGACATGTATGAGTATAGTGTAAATTTTTTATCCACTCTACTAATGGCCCCCAAAACTGTGTACCTACAAGGACAACTGGGTTTGGCACCTCTTGATATCTAAAGTTATCTAAAGCAAAGAAGACCTCATCTACCGTACCTAGCCCCCCAGGAAACAC
The DNA here is from genome assembly GCF_900239975.1 of Chlamydia poikilotherma. Lineage (NCBI taxonomy): Bacteria > Pseudomonadati > Chlamydiota > Chlamydiia > Chlamydiales > Chlamydiaceae > Chlamydia > Chlamydia poikilotherma. The sequence goes on from NZ_LS992154.1 coordinate 586,745, forward strand.
GATGCAACCTGAAGAATTGCCGATCATGCCTTGTAGACGGTGGGAAATATGGGAAACCTGACAATAATTTCCTTGAGGTATATGATCATTCAAATCCTCACCTTTTAAGATGAATCCTAAAGATGTTCCTCCAGCCTGTGCAGCTCCAGAGTTAGCCGCTTCCATAATTCCAGGACCGGATCCTGTAACTACGGAATAACCGTTCTTAGCTAACAAATCCCCTGTATTTTGAGCCTTTTTATAATTTTCATGGTTAGTATAACATCCTCCTGCCACAACTACCCAAGGACCATGATCTTGATGGAATTGAGTTGAACAAACGATCTGTTCACAATCATGAATAGGCTTAGCTTCCCAATCCTGAGAAGATGCTACTGATGCGGGGATACACATCAATAGTGCAAAATAAATAAAGCGCGTTTTACAAGAAATTGATTTCATAAACAAACTTAAACTTAATATACAAAGCTAACTATTTTAGTGATTTAAGCATATAAAAGTCTATGTGCAAGACAGTATTTTATAAAGTTTACACAATTTTAATTATAAGATAGCGTGTATGTCACATTCCTATTTCAGGTGTATAGTGAATCGTGAATCAGAGATATTTTTAGAGAATTTATTAACTAAATAATTTAAGAATTAAAAAGTTTTTATTATGCAAATGAAATATTTTAACCAGTTATTAAACATGAAATATGCCTTATTTTCGGCAATATTTCTATCCACGACCACAGTATTTGCTTTGACATTCCCTGAAATTTCATCAGCATTTTCTGAAAAGGGATTGATAACACTATGGATTGGGGGATTTGCTTTCTTTTGTGCCAGAACAGTAGGAATCTTAATAAACCAGATCATCGATTACAACATAGACAAAAAAAACCCTAGAACCTCTTTTAGGGTATTACCTGCAAAAAAACTCTCATTCAACTTTGTTTCATTAGTTACAGCTATCGCTTTGTTCTTCTTTGTCATTCTATGTATGTTTTTAAATAAGGAATGTACGTGGTTAGCTTTAATATCTACGATTCTTATGGTTGTTTATGCTTATGCAAAACGTGTTACTTACTTATGTCATTGGATGCTGGGATTAATTTATTATCTGGCAATTCTTATGAATTTTTATGCCCTATCTTCAGGCCCTCTTTCTTTAAAGATGTTTGCCATAGTTTCTTTATGGGGAATAACAGCAGCCATGATTATTGCTGCTAATGATATTATTTATGCGATTCAGGATTTGGATTTCGATAGAGAAGAAAAGCTTTACAGCATTCCTGCATGTTTTGGAAAAGAAAAGGCAGTCCGCATTGCTTCAGTATGCTTAGTAATTAGCTTAGCATCCTATATAGCAATGTCTTTGCTTGCATCTTTCACTAAATTAGGTCTTGTATTATCTCTTTTCCCAGCCCTGGTCATTTGTAAAACCATTAAAAACTATCATGAAATGCACAAGAATAAAGCTAATCCTGAAAGATGTTTCTTTAGGGGAAATATTTACCTTGCTTTATCCTTTTTCTTGGTCATGGTAAGTTTATTACTTTCGTAATGTTAATGGATACGCATGAAACGTTATATTGTAGGTATCTCCGGAGCTTCTGGAATAATCTTAGCTGTAAAGCTGATAGAAGAACTATCCAAAATGCAACACAATGTCGAGGTGATTCTTTCCGCGGCTGCTATGAAAACACTTTATTACGAACTTGATGCTTCTTCTTTGCTTTCTTTAATTCCTGAAGAAAATCATTCCTATATTCATCAACACAATATCAAATCTATAGAGAACAAATTAGCTTCAGGATCTTATCGTGTGGATGGTACTGTTATAGTTCCTTGTAGCATGGCGACAGTTGCAGCTCTTTCTGTGGGATTAGGAGATAATCTATTAAGAAGAGTAGCTGATGTCGCTCTAAAAGAACGTAGGAAATTGATCTTAGTTCCCAGAGAAAGTCCCTTACATGCAATTCATTTAGAAAACTTACTCAAATTATCTCAAAATGGAGCCGTTATTCTTCCTCCTATGCCCATGTGGTACTTCAAACCACAAACAGTCGAGGATATTACTAATGATATTGTTGGGAAAATTCTATCTCTACTAGATGTAAAAACCGACTTAGAAAAAGTTTGGGTGAATCCTGCTTAATTCGTGCGTTTACCATTAATTACTTCATGAAGATTTTCAATCGCAATAAATGCATAGGGATCTTCCCTGTGGACGATTTCTTTAAGTTGCGAAAGCTGTAAGCGTTCTACAACAATATAAAGAACATTTCTAGGTTCCCCAGAATATCCACCTTCAGCATGGATATAAGTAAGACCAACACCCAAGTTTTCTATTAGAATACGGCCTAATTTTCTTGGAGAAGAGGTGATGATAGTGACAGACTTTGTATCTTCAAGTCCCAAAATCACCATATCCATAACCTTCGTTGCAATGCCATAAGTTAAGAATGAGACGAATGCTGTGTGCCAATTTTGATAAACAATTCCGGCTAATGCAAAGATGAAAAAATTCGCAAAGAGGATAACTTGACCAACAGTATAACCTCTTTTTTTATTGATGATAATACCTAAAATCTCAGTGCCATCTGTAGATCCTCCATGACGGATAATCAAACCACAACCCACACCAATAATAGCCCCGCCAAAAACTACGGTTTCCATCTCGGATCCCTTGAAAACTATAGGATTGAAACCAAACCATAGAGGGAGGGAGTCAATAAGCCATAGGGCACAAGAAAAGATGATTACGGCAGTCATCATCTGGATTACAAAATATTTACCAATTTGTTTAAAAGCCAGGATAACAAAAGGTAGGTTAAACAATATCAAACAGAAGGGAAGGTACTTGTGACCAAAAAAATGGGAGGCAATAAGAGATAAACCTACAATACCGCCGTCGATAAGTTCATTAGGAACTAAGACCATTTGAACGCCACAAGCAGCAAGAACCCCCCCAAGAATAAACCAACTAAGGGTCTTGGAAAAGTACAGAGGAAAGCTAAACTTCGTTAAACGAGTTCCATGGGGCATTTTCAACCTCTGATTGAATGTTCGCGAGAGACGGGGCTTGAACCCGCAACTTCCGCCTTGACAGGGCGGTGCTCTAACCAATTGAACTACTCCCGCAAATGGACACGACAGGATTTGAACCTATGACCCCCTGTGTGTAAGACAGGTGCTCTAACCGCTGAGCTACGCATCCAAACAAGATTAGGTGTATACATTAACAGAAGAAATAGTTTAATCACAACCATTTTTACTCCGATAATGAAGAAAGCTCACTATTCTAAGTGAATGCTAGAGAAATTAATCTTATTTTCGCCCTCAAAGAGATATAAAGGCATATTTTCCGTATATCTTAGTTAGATAAGAATGATCTATATATAAGAAACTAGGGCCACAGGTTGGCCCTAAAAACAAGAATCTAGAGATTATTTTCTCATAGCAATAGTATTGGCAAAATTATGAAATCCTGCTTGTAATTGTTGAAATTCTGATTCACTAGTTAAAGCTAGTGGAGAATTTCTTACCAATAAAGGAACTACTGTAACATAGTTATCCAAAAGAGAGCGGCATTCATCAGAAATATCTTCATCTGTTACTATCTGACAATCACTTAGAGAAAAGCTCTTGCGTTTACCATCGCTGCTTAAGAGTTTGGGTAAACCGCAAGCAAATTCTTTCCCTGTAGCAACAAGTCGCATTCCTTTCCAGGCCTCATTACGTTCACTAGCAGGAAAATTGACATTAAAACCTGTAAGAATAGGAAAGGGAATTGATAAAGCATATAATGATAGCTTTTTCAATAGTTCAGGAGCAGAATCTTCTTGAAAGAAGGATATATGTTGCTCTTGAGAAAATGCTATTGCAGGAATGCCTGATAAAATAGCTTCCATAGCTGCGCCAGCAGTTCCGGAATAAAAGATAGTTCTTCCCGCATTAGATCCGTGATTGATTCCCGATAATACGAGATCAGGTAAAGAATCGCGGAATAAATCACCCAAGGCAAGTTTCACACAATCTACAGGAGTCCCAGAAACAGACCAAGCACCTGCAACAGGTTGTGGATAATCAACATTTTCGATAGAGACCGGTTGTGTGTAGGAAAATGACATGCTTTTTGCAGACTGCTCTGTAGCGGGAGCTACTATATATAAATCCGCAAAATCAGCTTTTAATAAATTGGCGACTAAAAGACTCATTCCTTTCGCCGAAATACCATCGTCATTGGTTAATAAAATCTTAATTCTTTTTTTGCTCTGATCAGACTTCTCTGAAATACTAAGCGCTCTTTCTTTAGAGAAAGCAGTTGTTAGTGGGAAGCATAGTAATAACGCGCAAAAAAGATATTGAATTCTAAAAAAATGAATTTTCATAAAAAATACTTGGTTAGACTATCTAGGGCACAAAAAATAAACAGATGGAATCATAAATAGCCACGGTAAAATATCTGTATAATATTTAAAAAATTAATTTACGGGAGGACAAGAAGACTTATAAAGCACTTATGCATTGTGAGAAATGCTACAACACCCATTTCTTATATGAAATACAAGTCAAGATCTATGCTAGAAACGAGACACGCATATTTTTGGTTAAAGAATTTATGAAGTAGATAATCTTAAACGACCCTGAAAGTGGTTTTCTATCGGAAATACCTACCCCATCATTCATTTTAGACATCAGATAATCTAGTGTTAGCTTCAGAACCAATAAACTCTTCGAAATTTTCCTGTAGTTGTTGAAATTCTGATTCACTAGTTAAAGCTAGTGGAGAATTTCTTACCAATAAAGGAACTACTGTAATATAGTTATCCAAAATAGAGCGGCATTCATCAGAAATATCTTCATCTATTACCATCTGACAATCACTTAGAGAAAAGCTCTTGCGTTTACCATCGCTGCTTAAGAGTTTGGGTAAACCGCAAGCAAATTCTTTCCCTGTAGCAACAAGTCGCATTCCTTTCCAGGCCTCATTACGTTCACTAGCAGGAAAATTGACATTAAAACCTGTAAGAATAGGAAAGGGAATTGATAAAGCATATAATGATAGCTTTTTCAATAGTTCAGGAGCAGAATCTTCTTGAAAGAAGGATATATGTTGCTCTTGAGAAAATGCTATTGCAGGAATGCCTGATAAAATAGCTTCCATAGCTGCGCCAGCAGTTCCGGAATAAAAGATATTTCTTCCCGCATTAGATCCGTGATTGATTCCCGATAATACGAGATCAGGTAAAGAATCGCGGAATAAATCACCCAAGGCAAGTTTCACACAATCTACAGGAGTCCCAGAAACAGACCAAGCACCTGCAACAGGTTGTGGATAATCAACATTTTCGATAGAGACCGGTTGTGTGTAGGAAAATGACATGCTTTTTCCTGATTGTTCTATACTCGGAGCTACTATATATAAATCCGCAAAATCAGCTTTTAGTAAATTGGCAACTAAAAGACTCATTCCTTTCGCCGAAATACCATCATCATTAGTTAATAGAATCTTTAATCTTTTGTTCATAGAATTACCGAGAAAATAAATCTTACTATAAATGTTTTAGTAAGACTAATCTATAAAAATATGTTTAATTGGTTTTAATTTTTTGTGCTTTTGACAGCCCTTGTTGTTCAATTGCTAAAGCAATGTTATGTCGTGCTTGAGGGAAAACATCTTCTAACAACTTTAAAGCAGCCTCTGTTTTTGTTCTTAAAGAGACAACAGGACAACGACAGGTAACACGAGCAAAGCCACTTTCTTTAGCAAATTTACGTATCCATGATTCACGGGTAAGAATCAAAGGACGTAAAATTGTAATATTAAAATGTATCATATCTACAACGGGTAGCATCCCTGCAAACTCTGCTTTATGTAAAAGATTCATTAAAGCTGTTTGCACCACATCATCTCGATGATGCCCAAAAGCTACTGCTGTAGCTCCTATTTCTTTTGCTGCTTGAAAAAGTAGTCGTCTTCTAACCTGAGAACATGAGTAGCATTCTGGAATCTCGGGATCATAAGGAGAAGTTATAGAGGTAAAGGGGACCTGAATTTTATCACAAATATTTGCTAAATATTTCTGGCTAACTTCTGCACCACACGAATATTTCCCACCGATATTAACGGCATAAAGATCAAGTTCAGGAAAACCTCTTCCTGAAATTGCCTTGAGCATCAAAAGTAACGAAAGGCTATCTTTACCGCCACTAAGAGCCACAACAATCTTAGTGTGATTTTCTAGCATAGAATAAGTATATAAAGCTTTGCGCACCAAACTTTCTATGCGTTTGCCTGTTTTAATCCAAGGTGGATGTAAGTGCAGAATAGACATAGAAAAATAGTAAAAGGATAGAACAAAGCTTGCAATACAATCTTAGTTTATAGGAAAACTTATAATTGGTTTTTATCCTTATCTTATTTAAACTTTCCTTTAAACGATTCGCTTTGAAAAGGATTACATGTCAAAAAAAGTTAATAGAAATGATCCATGCCCATGCGGTTCTAATAAAAAATATAAGCAATGCTGTCTTGCTAAAGATAGTCAACCTGTACGTTATACTTCTGAGGGTAAGTTCAAATTTTCTGCGGAAGTTCTTACTTCAGGTCAAGAAGGGGATAGTTGTACACAACTATTTCAACGTCTATCTGAAAGATTAACATCTGAGCAAAAGCAAGCGATTGATAAATATCACGAGATTACAAAGAACAAAACAGCACCTGGGAAAAAAACTGTTAAAAAAGCTCAAACTAAAGAAGATCGTTTGGTTTCAGAGCAACTTAAAAAGCATAATTTTCAAGTTATGGAGACGAATCTTTCTGCAGAGCATTCGATTGGACAAGCTAATCAGGACACAAGTTTTGTTTCTGAAGACTTTATTCCTACACAAGAAGACTATCGCATATCAGAAAATACTGATTCTGACTTGGAAGAAAATAACCAATAGCGTATAAATTGATTTCCTATTGATTAATAATGTTTTCTCTTCAAACAATAGGTTTCCCAAGTTTTTCGCTGGAGTAGCTCAATTGGCAGAGCATTCGATTTGTAATCGAACGGTTGAGGGTTCAAGTCCTTTCTCCAGCATTTTTTGGGGGTGTCGCATAGCGGTCAATTGCATCGGACTGTAAATCCGACTCCTTACGGATACGTTGGTTCAAATCCAGCCACCCCCAACCTCTTTTTTATTCCCTTCTCTTTTTTATTACCAATTTAATTATTAAAAGTTAATTTATTTTAAAATAAATAAACTAAACATATTAAAATTGACCAATATTTTATTATCTGATTTTTATTAGAAAAAATTGGAATAATAAAATAATAAATGAATACTTCTAATTCTAATGATAATAATGACTGCTATTTCTATGTAGATTCTACTTTAGAAGGTAACGTTGTTGCCGGAAATGTACAAACGAACGACACCAAAGCTGATTCGATAGTTTCTACAAATAGCTTTTCTGTAACAGCACCAGGGCATGCTTCTTTCAAAGGAGCCATAAATGTTTCCGGTCTTACATCAGCTACTTCACTTAACATACAGAATCAACAGGGGAATGCTTCTATAGATTTGCATGGCAATAGACTGAGTAACGTAGCTCGACCTACTCATGATTCTTCACCAGTTCCAGCAAATTACATACGTTCACCTGAATATTTTTTCTGCTCACTTGCTGAATTCGGAAGAATCAATGTTAATACAGCGGATCCTATTCAGATTATAGGTCCAGATAGAACGGTGTATCAATCACAAAATATTTTTTCTCATATAAGGTTCGTTGATTACAAAAAAGGAAGCAATTCCAAAGTTAGACATCCAGGAACTCGCTGGGTACAATTACTCAGCAAAGGGGTCTATATGATAGATTACGGAATTAATAAGCGTTGGGGCTGGAACAACGGCTGGGGAGGAGATATTTACCTAGAAAACGCTGCTGGTATCGTTTATAGCAAAAACAATATCTATAGCGGGGGAGGTTATGCAGACCAAGCAGCTTTAAGCACATCAATACATTTCACACATGTTCCCTCAGATCCGAATGCCAACGTTTCTAATTCGAATAACGTAGGAAAATCTCTATTCTCTGCACGTTTGATAGAAAATACTGCGGTATTAACCGGGTTCTATTTCGGTCTCATTTTTTACCCAGAGGATCGCTCATAGCCATGAACAATAAAAATAACGATATTTTAAGCTCTACCCCAGCAAATCCAGATAATAAAACTGTGGAAGCAGATGCAACAGGGGTAAAAGATCAAAATCTCTATTTAAACAATGCCACATTAAATATTGAGGGGAAATTAAACATCGAAGATCAGTTTAATGCTGACTCACTGACTGTACAAAAAGATGTCAACTCAAATTGTGATTTCTTTATCGGTGGAAATCTTTCGGGAGAAGATAGTTGCTCATTAAAAGAAACTATCCTTAACGGAAGTATTACCGTCACATCTAATTCTAGTACACAACCGCTTTTTAATAATATCGCGGATCCTGTTTCCCAACGTGATGCTATCACATTTAATTATTATAAAAAGAGTTGTGTTCAAGCTTACACTTGTTTTATAGATCATCGTGGCACATTTAGTCTCAAAAAAGATTCCTTAGTATATTTAAAAACACAATCTTCAAAGGATTTTGAAAATTACACCCCAATGTATCGAAACTATTTTTATGTTGATCCACAACATATTCGAATTCGAAGTCCAGGTATCTATCAGGTAACTTTTGAAATAACAAGAATGGGTGGACAACACTCTGGAAATGATGAGGTAAATTTATTCTTAAGATTAAATTCAGGTGGACAATCTGAGAATTTATGTACAGCAGATACTCGTGGACATTACAGGACAGATAGAACGTGCACCTCTCTATACGCCATTTTCTCTATTACAGATGTACCTAGTTCCAATTTACCCTCGGTCAGTGTCTTTACAGGGGGACATATAAACAGTATGTTTTCCTCTGTAAGCGTAATTTGGTTCCCATTTGCAGCAAGATTTTCCGAGGAGGATTAAAACACTATGTCAACACCTAAAACTAATATCAGCTTCCCTACATTTGTTCGTTTTAATATCTACTCTAAAGACTTATCAAATGACAAAAAAACCCGAGCTCTTACTGTAAAGGATAACATAACATCAAAGAACACCACTGTTACTAATCTGACTTGCACTGCAGGAAAACTTAACTGCAGTCAAGATCTATTTGTCGGTGGAAATATGAATATTAAAATTGGAGCTAATCAAAAGATAGATTTCTACGGAAGAGTAAATCTAACAAACCATACTGTGAGATATGCCAATGGACTTAGTAATAATCAGGAGTATAACCAGCAGTATGTTTCCTATGGACGCTTTAAACAAACAAGAACCTCTGTTTCTATGCGTTCAGGAACTTCAGGGGGACATGTAAAAACAGGAGATGTAAAGGGGGGGCCTTGGGATATTCCTTGGAATAGATTTGATCTGCAAACTAGTCAGATGGAAATTCCTAATTTCTATATTAGCTCAGGTAAACCTGCAGAATTACACTTTCAAGCAAGTTCATCTAATCCCAAGCTTTTCCGAATTACAGTCATTATGGCAAAACATAGAGGATGGTTAGATAATGGAATAGGCGGCGAGTGTCTCTTAATGGCCGTAGTTGGAGGAAGGAAGATATTTTTACAAGGTTCTACATGTTCATCAACAAGTTACTACAGAGCTAAACCTATGAAATGGGTTGCAACTACATACTTTGCCACACAAAATGGGTTCTTCGTATTGAGAAACTTAAGTTATTGGTGGCGTGCTGCTTCATTTTCTTGGAATGTAGTTCAGCTACCTTATTTTAGATAAAATATTGAACTACAATTTTGCCCGGTAAAACTTATTCTCCGGGCACTTTTTTTATTACTCGACCAACAAGATCATAACCTACATAACCTGTAATCTCGATTAAATAACGCTCTCCGAATCCTGAAACCAAACGCGCTTCATTAACAATAATACAAGGATCAACTTCAGGAGCTTGTCCATAAAAACGAGCTGTTAATAAGAGTTCGCTATCAGGGTGATATCCATCAATAACAGCCTCAACAATCTGTCCAACAAGTTGTTTGTTATGCCTCTCGACATTTTTCTTTTGTATTTGAGAAAGAATCTTGAGCCTTTTTGATTTTACTCTCTGAGGTATTTGCTCAGGCATTTTCGCAGCTACAGAACCTTCTTCTTGAGAATAAGAAAATATTCCCAAATTATCGATCCATCCTTCACCAACAAAATCTACAAGATCTTGAAACTCCTCATCGGTCTCTCCAGGAAAACCGACGATAAATGAAGAGCGGATATAAATATGTGGAATACGTGTGCGTAGCTTAGTTAATAAATCTAAAATTTGTTCTTTAGATGTTGTTCTCAACATATTTTTTAAAACGCGATTATTAATATGTTGTAGAGGAATATCCACATAGGGGAGTAAACGAGGATCGCTTTCCATAAGATCAATAATCGTGTCATCAACTTCATCGGGATATAGATAGAGCATACGAATCCAATAATCCCCAGGCTCTTTGAGCATCTCCTTTAATACACTGTCCAAACAAGATTTGCGGTCTGTTGAGAGATCTTTACCATAATCACCCAAATCCTGAGCAATTAAAATGATCTCTTTAACCCCCATCTTTAATAATAGGCGAAATTCTTTAATAATTTGATCTAGGGATTTACTTCTTAAACCGCCCTTAATCGTTGGAATAATGCAAAAAGCACAACGTTTACGACATCCCTCAGCTATTTTTAAATAAGCATAGTGCTTGGGCGTTGATAGTTTTCTAGGGATCTCTCCCATTTCCAAATAACTTTTCGAAGATAACTTTTCTCCTGCTTCCTTAGATTCAATCGCAGATAGGATATGTTCTACATCTCCAGAACCTAAAACATAATGTATATAGGGAAGCCACGGCTTTAATTCCTCTTTGTGCTTAGATACCATACAACCAGTTAATATAATCTTCGCATCTTCTTTTTTTGCTTTAATTATACGTTGAAGATAATCTATGGATTCATCCCGAGCTGCTTTTAAAAAAGCACAGGTATTCAAAATTAAATAATCAGCTTCCTGAAGCATTTCTGTAGCTTCATAACCGGCTTTCAATAAGATGCCGAGCATTACCTCACTGTCTACAAGATTTCTAGAACATCCCAAACTAATAAAATGAATTTTATTTTTTGAAGTTGCCTGGTTAAAAAAAACCTGTTCTTTAGTCGCCATGAAAATTCTCTTCTAAATTATGGGGAAGTTTTCTTGATTCTTTTTGAAAATAAATATAGTATCATAAGCGATTTATCATTTTCTTAAAAGGATTCATCAATGGCTAGTAAGAATCGTGAAATCATTAAATTAAAAAGTTCTGAAAGTTCCGATATGTACTGGACTGTTAAAAACAAAAGAAAAACAACAGGTCGACTAGAACTCAAAAAATATGATAGAAAACTGCGTAGGCACGTAATTTTCAAAGAAGCTAAGTAAAATATTTTATTTACCTGCTAGCTTCTATTCTAAGTTGTTGAGTAGGTCATGAAATTAGAACTTCTAATCGCTTTTAAGTATCTAATACCAAGAAAGAAAAGATTATCTTCTGCCGTTGTTTCTATATTTTCAATAGGCATCATTTCTTTAGTCACTTGGTTATCCATTGTTTTTATTTCCGTAATTTATGGTTTAGAACAGCGTTGGATTCATGATCTTTCCCAGCTTCATTCCCCAATAAAAATCTCACCCTCAGCTGTATATTACGATTCTTACTACTATCAAGTAGATAGGCATGCGGATCTTTCACAATATACAACAAAGACTATAAGAGAAAAACTCGCTTCACCTTTTATAGATCCTTATGATCCAGATTTAGATTACTCTCTTCCTGAAAATTTCCCAATACCTGATACAACTCCAAATGGAGAGTTAAAGGATCCTGTAAAAATAGTCTTCGAATCTCTCACTCCTTATCTAAATCAAAATCAAGCACAGCTTTTGGAATTTGAAGAAGGTATTGGTTACGTGCAAATGGATAGGATTATAAATCCTAGTAAATCAGAATCTCGAACATTTTCCCAATTTGTTGCTTATCACTCAGATAAGATTTATAAAGACAGGGTGCTTCCGTATGATCATACGGATTATAGCTCTGAGATTTTAAACCTCTTCAACAATTCTAATGAAGGTTGGGGAAAGGATTTTGAGAATTTACAAAATATTTATCGGGGATCTTCTGTCATTCTTCCCACTAACTATCGTGATATAGGCTATAGAGTAGGGGATAAGGGTAATCTTAGTATTTTCTCTCCAGAGACTCAAAAGGAAATTCAACATCCCGTATATGTTATTGGATTCTATAATCCTGGGTTATCTCCCATGGGCAGTAAGATTGTGTTCATTGATATGGATTTAGCTTCGCTAATTCGCTCAGAATCTACGGGATTAGGAATGCATAACGGCCTGCATGTTTTCTTCCCTAGTACTAAGCAAATAAATCCAATTAAAAATCAGATTCAAACTATTTTAAATCAAGCCGATGTAGATCAATATTGGGAAGTATCATCTCTTTATGATTATCAGTATTTCAAGCCTATTTTAGATCAGCTTCGTAGTGATCAGGTACTATTTTTATTGGTTTCTATTATTATCTTGATCGTTGCCTGTTCGAATGTGGTGACTATGTCGATTCTTCTAGTAAATAATAAGAAAAAAGAAATAGGAATCCTTAAAGCTATGGGAACACCTTCGCGTAGCTTAAAGGTTATCTTCAGTTTTTGTGGAGCACTTTCTGGAGCAATTGGTGCAGTTCTTGGAACAACTTTTGCAATTATAACAATGAAGAATCTCTCTTTAATTACCCGTGGGTTAAGTTATTTACAAGGCAGAGAAGCTTTTAACTCCACATTCTTTGGTCAAGGTCTGCCTCAGGAAATCCATATCCCAACAATTGTTATACTAGGATTAGGAACCCTAATTTTAGCGGCTATTTCCGGAGCTTTGCCAGCAAGGAAAGTTGCTAAAATGCATGTCTCGGATATTTTAAAAGCGGAATAATCATGCCACCTCTTATTCAAGCGAAAAATCTTTCCAAAATCGTTCAACAAAGCAATCAAAATATTGAGATATTACGCAATATAAGCTTCGACTTACATCCTGGAGAAGTGGTTGCTATCACAGGAGCCTCAGGAAATGGGAAAAGCACGCTCCTACATTTGTTGGGGACATTAGATACACCGTCATCCGGC